>JBBRXI010000341.1:0-3111 GCA_038248575.1 Burkholderiales bacterium
CAGTGTGCTGGCGAGTTTGTCGAGGACGCCATTGACATATTTGTGGCCGTCGGTGCCGCCAAAACCCTTGGCCAGCTCGATCGCTTCGTTGATGATCACGCGATACGGGGTTTGCCGGTAGTTGGCCAGTTCATAAGCGCCGGCGAGCAGGACGCAGGCCTCGACCGGCGAGAGTTCGGCGAACGGACGGTCGAGATGCGTGACGAGTTGTTCCTGCAAGACGCCGTGCTGGGCGAGCACGCCGCGCAGTAGGCCGACGCAGAACTCACGGTCGGCCTTGTCAAATCCCGTGCTGTCGCGCAAATGCGCTTCGATCGCCGCTTCGTCGTTGCCGCCGACGCGCCACTGGTAGAGGCCCTGCAGGGCAAATTCGCGTGCCCGGCGGCGCGGTGATTTCGCGACGGGTTTTGCCGCTGGGGGTTGATCCTTGGCCGCGTTCGCGGCGCTTTTGTCGTTCATGACGCTCTCTCTCCGATGGCCTGCAACAGGCGGCTCATTTCGACTGCGGCGCGTGCGCAGTCGGCACCTTTTTCGCCCATCCGCACGAGCGCCTGATCGTCGCTCTCACAGGTGAGGATGCCGTTGGCGATCGGCACGCCGGTGGCAAGTTGAACGTCCATCAGCGCCCGGCACGAGTCGTTGGAGACGATCTCGAAGTGATAGGTTTCGCCACGGATCACCGCGCCGAGCGCGATCAGTGCGTCGAAGCGCTGGCTGCGGGCGAGCGTTTGCAGAGCGAGAGGAATTTCGAGCGCGCCGGGTGTCGTGGCGATTTCGATGTCGCGGTCGGCGACGCCGAGGCGGCGCAGTTCGTCGACACACGCGCCGAGCAGGCCTTCGCAGATGTCGGGGTTGAAGCGACTCATGACGATGCCGACCGAGAGTCCGGCGCCGTCTGCGCAGGGGGCGTGCTCGTATATGGGGGCGTAGCGGGCCATGTCGGCGTCTTTTCGTTGGCTGGTCGGATTGATCGGTTTTACTCGAGTTCGGCTGGCGTCGCGACGTAGCCGGTTACTTCGAGGTCGAAACCGGTCATGCTCGGCATGCGCCGCGGGCTTGCGAGCAGCTTCATCCGGCGCACGCCGAGGTCGCGCAGAATCTGCGCGCCGATGCCATAAATGCGCGGGTCCCATTTGGCCGCCGGGCGCTTGGACGCGGCCGGCTCGCTGAGCGCGGCGATCAGTTCCCGGCCGGTCTCGGTGCGCCGCAGGAGGACGATGACGCCCGATTCGGCGCGTGCCAGCAGCTGTTGCGCGACGTCGAGCGAGAAAGTATGGCGACCACTCGTCGAATCGAGGAAGTCGAGAACCGAGAGCGGTTCGTGCACGCGAACGAGCGTCTCGCGGTCGGCGCGAATCTCGCCCCGGGTTAGCGCCAGGTGTACTTCGTTGGTCGTCCGGTCGGTGAAGGCGTGCAACATGAACTCGCCGTGCACCGATTGCACCGGCTTGGAGAAGGTACGCTCGATCAGCGTTTCATTGCGGCTGCGGTAGGCGATGAGGTCGGCGACGGTGCCGATCTTCAGGCCGTGCAGCCGCGCAAAATCAATGAGGTCGGGAAGGCGCGCCATCGCGCCGTCGTCCTTCAAAATCTCACAGATCACCGAGGTCGGCTCGCAGCCGGCCATTTGCGCGAGGTCGCAGCCGGCTTCGGTGTGGCCGGCGCGCACCAGCACGCCGCCGGGCCTGGCCATGATCGGAAAGATATGACCGGGCTGGACGATGTCGTCGGGCGTCGCGTTGGCAGCCACCGCCGCCTGCACGGTACGCGCCCGGTCGTGCGCCGAAATGCCGGTCGTCACGCCCTCATAGGCTTCGATCGAAATGGTGAACGCGGTGTTGTACGGGCTCTTGTTGTCGCGCGCCATTTGCGCCAGGCCCAGTTGCTTGCAGCGTGCTTCGGTCAGTGTCAGGCAGACGAGGCCGCGCGCGTGCTTGACCATGAAGTTGATCGCTTCGGGGGTGACGTGCTCGGCGGCGAGAACGAGGTCGCCTTCGTTTTCGCGCTCCTCTTCGTCGACCAGGATGACCATGCGGCCGGCGCCGATCTCGGCGATGATTTCTTCGATCGGCGAAATGTCAGGGGAGCTGCTGAGCGGGGCCATTATGCGTTCTCGGAAAGGTCGTTATTGAGCATGCGCTCGACGTAGCGCGCGATGAGGTCGATTTCAAGGTTGACCGGGCTTCCCGGGGCGAGCGTGCCGAGCGTCGTTGCGGCGAGCGTGTGCGGGATCAGATTGATCGTGAAATTCGCGCCGCTGACCGCGTTGGTCGTCAGACTGACGCCGTCTACGGTGATCGAACCCTTGCGCGCAATGTAGCGGGCGAGCGCCGCTGGCGCGCAAATTTCGAGCAATCGGTTGTCGCCGACCGGGTCGAAACGCACGACTTCGCCGACGCCGTCGACGTGGCCCGAAACAAGGTGGCCGCCGAGGCGGTCGGCCAAGCGCAGCGCTTTTTCGAGGTTGACCGGCCCGGGCGCGGCGAGGCCGGTCGTGCACGACAGCGTCTCGGGTGAGACGTCGACAAAAAAGCACCGTTCGTCGCGGTCGACGACGGTCAGGCAGACGCCGCTGCAGGCGATCGAGTCGCCGAGCGTAACGTCGTCGAGCGACAACTCGCCAGCGTCGACCGTCAGGCGAACAGTCGGCGTCCCGTCGTTGCGTGGCGTGAGTTCGGTAATGCGGCCGATGGCGGCGATGATTCCAGAGAACATAGTCAATCAGAGGGGGCGAAAGGGGCGCTATTTTAGCACGCTGCGCCCGCCCTCACGTCGGCCGCCGCCAGGCGTGCCCCAGACTATGCCCGAGCGGCGAGAAAATCCTGATAGTCGGCGCTCAGCTGCTTCAGGTAGTCGGCACGCTCGGGCGGCATCCCCTCGGTAAACGCGGTATTGAGGAACGCGTCACAGATCTCGTAGGCGACGCCTGGACCGACGATGTTGCCACCCATCGCCAGCACGTTGGCGTTGTTGACGACGCGGCACATTTTCGCCGAAAAAATGCTCTCGCACGCGACCGCGTAGATGCCTTCGTACTTATTGGCGTTGATACTCATGCCGGCGCCCGTGCCGCAAATCAAGATGCCCTGCTTGGCTACGCCGGCCTGGATC
>JBBRXI010000342.1:0-3092 GCA_038248575.1 Burkholderiales bacterium
ATTTCGCAATCGACGTCTTTATCGACGATCGTCGACACGCTGGCGCACAGCGAGTTCGCGATTTATCCGAGCCTGGCTTTTGCCGGTGTCGCGTTCACCATGGTCTCGCTGGCCGAAAACGCGCGCGTGCCGATCGACAATCCAACGACGCACCTCGAGCTCACGATGATCCACGAAGCGATGATCCTCGAGTACTCGGGGCGGCATTTGGCGCTCATCGAATGGGCCTCGTCCTTGAAGCTCTTTGCCTATTCCTGCCTGGGCTTGGCGCTCTTCTTCCCGTTCGGCATCCCGGCAACAGCCGAGCCGGCGGCGCTTTCTTTCGCGCTCGTCATCCTCGTCGTCAAGCTCGCCATGGGCGGCGCGGCGCTGGCACTGATCGAAACGCTAAACGCCAAGCTGCGTATTTTCCGCGCCCCCGAATTTCTCGGCACGGCTTTCCTGCTCGCCGTTCTGGCGATGCTGGTGCACCTCCTGCTCGAGGCCGGACCATGAGCACCGCGCTGCTCCACACGGTGCCGCTCAGCGGCCAGGTGATCAACCTGTGCGCCGCGCTGATGCTGCTCTTAGGCTTTGCCATGCTGGCGCAGCGCCGCGTCCTGAGCCTGATCAACCTTTTCATGCTGCAGGGGGTCGTGCTCTTCGCCTCGACGCTCATCGTCGCGCTCACCACCAAGCAGAGCCATCTGCTCTATTCGGCGGGGCTCACCCTGGTGCTCAAGGTCTTCGCGCTGCCCTATATCCTGCACCGGCTGATCCGCAAGCTCTCGGTCAAGTGGGACGTCGAGACGCTGCTCAACATCCCGACGACGATGCTCGTCGGCATCGGCCTCGTCGTCATCGCCTTCAACGTCGCGCAACCGATCTCGCAGCTCTCCGGGACCATCATGCGCGCGACGATCGGCATCGCGCTTGCCTGCGTGCTCCTGTCCTTCCTGATGATGATCACGCGCAGCAAGGCGGTGCCGCAGGTGATCGCTTTCCTGGCGATGGAGAACGCGCTCTTTTTCGCCGCGACGAGCGCCACCTACGGCATGCCGATGGTCGTCGAGCTCGGTATCGCGCTCGACGTGATGGTCGGCATGGTGATTCTCGGCGTCTTCTTTTTCCACATCAGGCAGCAGTTCGACAGCCTCGATATCCGCCATATGGAGAGGAGTAAGGACGCATGAGGCTCGCGCGAAGGAGCAAGGACGCATGACCGAGGCCACCTCAATGCTCGCCCTTGTCCTCGCCACGCCGTTTGTCACCGGCATCGTGCTCGCGCTCTTCGGCCACCGGCGCAGCGCCGCCGACATCAACGCGGCGGGCAGCCTGCTGACGCTGATCGCCGCCGCGCTGCTCACCGCGCGCGTCATCAGCGCGGGACCGATGACGCTCTTCGACGAGCAGTTTTTCGTCGATCCGCTCAACGTTTTCCTGATCGCGCTAACCGCGCTCGTCGGCTTCACGACCTCGCTCTTCTCGCGTCCCTACATGCGCGTCGAGCACGACCATGGGCGCCTCTCGGTGCTCCGCCTGCGCCTCTATCACAGCATGTTCCAGATGTTCATGTGCACCATGCTGGTGGCGCTGTCGACGAACAACCTCGGCATTCTCTGGGTGGCGATGGAAGCGGCGACGCTGACCACCGTCCTGCTCGTTTCGCTCTACCGCACACCGGCCAGCCTCGAAGCGGCGTGGAAGTATTTCATCCTGTGCGGGGTCGGCATCGCGCAGGCGCTGTTCGGCACCATCCTCATCTATTTTGCCGCCGAGCGCGTTCTCGGCCCTGAGGGCGGGGCGCTGCTGTGGACGCATCTGGATGCGGTGAAAAGCGATCTCGAGCCGACCGTGCTCTCGCTGGCTTTCATTTTTCTCTTCGTCGGCTATGGAACGAAAACCGGCCTCGTGCCGCTGCACAACTGGCTCGCCGACGCGCACGCCGAAGGTCCGACGCCGGTCTCGGCGGTGCTCTCGGGCCTTCTTCTCAACGTTGCGCTGTACGCCATCGTGCGCTGCAAGGTCCTCGTCGACGGCGCGCTGGGGACGCATTTTGCCGGCAACCTGATGATGGCCTTCGGCTTGCTGACCGTCGTCGTTCCGGCTTTTTATCTCTCGCGTCAGAAGGACGTCAAGCGGCTGTTCGGCTACTCGTCAATCGAGCACATGGGGCTGATTACTTTCGCCTTCGGCATGGGCGGGGCGGTCGCCAACTTTGCCGCGCTGCTGCACATGACGGTGCATTCGCTGACCAAGTCGGCGATCTTTTTTGCCGTCGGCCACGCCTCGCAAATGGCCGGGACGCAGATCATCGACGACATCCAGGGCTTGATCAAACGCTCGCCGACGATCGGCTGGGCGCTGATGCTCGGCTCACTGGCGATCCTCGGCATGCCGCCGTTCGGCGTGTTCACCAGCGAATTCATGATCCTGACGACGGCGATCAAGCACTATCCGTGGGCGACGCCGATCCTGCTCACCGCGCTCGGCGTCGCTTTCGCCGCGATGTTCGGCAAGGTCCAGGGCATGGTTTTCGGCGAACCGACGGTACGCCCGCTGGAGCACAACCCAGCGTTGCTGCCGGTGTTTGTCCATCTCGGCCTGGTGCTGATGCTCGGACTGTGGATCCCGCCCTACCTTGCCGACTGGTACCGGCAGGCAGCGCGGCTGATCGGATGAACGCTTTTGAATAGATCGAAAATCTACCGCGCAGAGGCGCAGACACAGAGACAACGCAGCGGAAAATCCTTGCTGAAACGGGCTTTCTCGGCGAGTGCTCTGCGCCTCTGCGCCTCTGCGCTGGGGGTTGTCCCTGGTCTTCGGAGCCGATGAGAGCGACCATGCAATTTCTCGACCAACCGATCGAATTCACTCTGCAGCGCGACCACGCGACGCCGACCTGGGCGGCGCGCGTCGATGCGCCCGGGCTGCTCGCTTTCTGTGCCGCTGTGCATGCCGCCGAACGCCGGCTCGTCGCGCTCTGGGGCAGCGACGAGCGCGATCGCGACGCTGACCTGGGTTATGCGCTGCATGTCGCCTTTGACCTGGCCGAGGGCCTCGCTTGCCTGACGCTGCCGCTGGCCACCGAGAACCCCGAGTTTCCCGACCTG
>JBBRXI010000343.1:0-3088 GCA_038248575.1 Burkholderiales bacterium
GATCGCTTTCGGCTTCATGTGGGGTATTCAGCGTACCAAGGACAGCGCCATGGGCGTTGTTCTGCTGCTCGGCTTTACTTTTTTCATGGGACTGATGCTCTCGCGCATTCTGCAAGTCGCGCTGGGTTTTTCCAACGGTGGCACGCTGATCGCGACAGCGGCCGGCGGCACCGGTGCGATCTTCTTTACGCTGGCGACCGTTGCCACAGTGACGAAAAGGGATTTCAGCTTCCTCGGGAAATTCCTGTTCATCGGCTTGATCGTCGTGCTGCTTGCTGCGCTGGCCAACGCCTTCTTCCAGATTCCGGCCTTGTCGCTGACCATCTCGGCGGTTGCCGTGCTGGTTTTCTCGGCGTACATCCTGCACGACATCAGCCGGATCGTTAATGGCGGTGAAACGAACTACATTACGGCGACGCTGGCCGTTTATCTCGACGTGTACAACATTTTTGTCAGCCTGCTCAATATCCTGATGGCCTTCAGCGGCGATCGCAAGTAGACGCTTTCCGTGCTTCGTGAAAGGGCGGCTGCGGCCGCCCTTTCTTTGGCGCCTCAGGGAAAGAGCGGTCCCTGCGTCAGCCTAAGTCCGGCTCGTCCGGGTGCCTCGGCAAACACGACGGCATGGCGCGGCAGCGCACTGACATCGAGGGTCGAGTGAAGCTCGTGCAGGGCAACGAGTTGGCAATCGTTGGCCTGCCACCCGTCGATCAGCCGTTCCAGCGCCGCGCTTAGTTTCATCCCTTCGAGTTCGGCGCGCAGCGTGAACACGTGGTCGCCGGCGATCGCGCTCGAGAGTTGAAGGATGCGATCGGCCGCCTGATCGGGCGACGAACCGGGCTGCAGTGCGAGGACCTCGTCGAGCGTCGGCAAGGTGGTCGGCAGTTGCGGGCAGGCGACGATCTCGCCGTCGATGACCGGGATGAAGGGATGGTTGCCGCGGCAGTCGCTGGCGTAGGCAAAGCCGAGTCGCTGCGTCAGGCGCAGCGCATGTCGGTTCATCCGCCAGCCGGGCGCCGCATGGGCGCCGGCCGCTTGCCCAAAAATTTGCGTGAAGCGCGCATAGGCCTTTTTCATCTGCGTCTCGACCCACGCGTTTTCGGCCCTCCCGATCTTCTGCTCCCAATCGACGCGATTCCAGGCGCGAAGCCCGACCTCGAAACCGGCATCGCCGACCTCGCGCAGCGTATCGGCGCAGCGCGTACCGATGTTCGGGCTGGGCAGCCAGCGCCCGTACAGGCGCGTCTTAAGGCCGTAGTAGTCGCGCAGCGACGCGGCACGCGACTCGCGCCCGCCGTGGTCGAATCCGAGAGAAAAGAAGAAGCTGGCCGAAGCGCCGCGGCTTTTGAGCAGTGCACTTAATGCCGGGACGCCGGATAGCGTTCCGCGATAAGTGTCGGCGTCGATCTTTAGAGCGATACGTTTCATTGATGAAGCAGTCTTGGGAGAGTGTTTGCGGCGTCCGCAAACGGTAGTGAAGGGCTCAGGGGAAGATCAGCGCGGCGGCGACTTTCCGTCCTTCGCTGACGAGAATGTTGTAGGTCCGGCAGGCGGCCCGGACGTCCATTACTTCAAGGCCTTTTTGCGCCGGAAGCAGCGGGCGCAAAAGTTCAGGACGCGGAAAGCGCAGCGCGTTGCCGGTGCCGAGAAGAATAATTTCGGCGTCGGTTGAGGCGAGCACTTCAAAGTCGGCGGCGCTGAGCGTTTCGAACTGGGCCTGCGTCCATTCGGCAATGATGCGGCTCGGCAGCACGACGACATTGCAGCTGTGGCGAACAAAATTGACGCTGACATAGCCTTCGCCGTACGCGGTAAAGGTGTTGAGCCCCCCGGTCTGGGCAATTTGCAGCTTCATAAAATTGCGATGCCCCATGCGATAAAGTAGGATTATAACTTTTTGCCGATTGTAATTCGCAGGCTGCCCGGGGTGGGGCGCCATTTCTGAAGCACGATGTGTCGAGAAAGGACGGACCGCCTGACGGCGGCCGCAACGGTTCCAAGCTCATGAAACCCATACTGAAGTCCAACAAGCTGGCCAACGTCTGCTACGACATCCGCGGTCCGGTTCTGCAGCAGGCCAAGCAGATGGAGGACGAAGGGCACAAGATCATCAAGCTGAATATCGGCAATCTGGCCGCATTCGGTTTCGATTCGCCCGAAGAAATCCAGCTCGACATGATCCGCAACCTGCCCAACGCCGCCGCCTACTCGGACTCCAAGGGCATTTTCGCGGCGCGCAAGGCGGTGATGCACTACACGCAGCAGAAACATATCAAGGGCGTCACGCTCGAGAACATCTATATCGGCAACGGCGTCTCCGAACTGATTGTCCTGGCGATGAATGCGTTGCTCAACGCCGGCGACGAGGTCCTCGTACCGGCGCCCGACTACCCCTTGTGGACGGCGGCGGTCAGCCTGTCGAGCGGTACGCCGCGCCACTATCTATGCGATGAGGGCAACGACTGGCTGCCCGACTTCGACGATATTCGCGCCAAGCTGACGCCGCGCACGCGCGCCATTGTCATCATCAATCCAAACAACCCGACCGGTGCGCTGTACCCGGACAGCGTGCTGCTCGAAATCATCGCCATTGCCCGCGAACACAATCTGATCATCTACGCCGACGAGGTGTATGACAAGGTCCTCTACGACGGTCACACGCATACGGCGATCGCTTCGCTATCCGACGACGTGCTGACGATCAGCTTCAACGGCTTGTCGAAAAACTATCGCTGCTGCGGTTACCGCGCCGGCTGGATGGTCGTTTCGGGCGACCTGCGCGGGGCTGGCGACTATATCGAGGGTCTCAACATGCTGGCTTCGATGCGGCTGTGCTCCAATGTCCCCGGACAGTACGCGATCCAGACGGCGCTCGGCGGTTACCAGAGCATCGACGACCTTGTCGCGCCGAACGGCCGCATGTGCCGCCAGCGCAATCTGGCCTTTGATTTGCTCACGGCGATCCCCGGGGTCAGCTGCGTCAAGCCAAAGGCGACCTTGTACATGTTCCCGCGTCTCGACCCGGCGTTGTACCCGATCCAGAACGATCAGGACTTCATCGCCGAGCTGTTGCGGGAAGAGCGCGTTCTGC
>JBBRXI010000344.1:0-3066 GCA_038248575.1 Burkholderiales bacterium
CATCGTCGATGCCATCATCGGTCTGTCGCGCAGCCTCGGCGTGCGAACGATCGCCGAGGGCGTCGAGACCAGCGACCAGATGGCGATACTGAGCCGCAAAGGGTGCGACGAAGTGCAGGGTTATTTGATCGCCCGGCCGATGCCGGCCGACGCGTTTGCCGCCTTCGTCCGTGACCACCCGGCCGGCGTTGCGCTCGACCCGGAGCGTGAAAAGCGCTAACAACGCGCCCCTTTTTTTGTGGCGTCTTAGCTTTCGGCCACCCAGCGCAGGAGCGCATCGATCGCCGGCTTGCCGAGTCGGGATTTCGCATCGTTGATCAGGAAGACGACGACCCAACGCTTGCCGCTTGCGTCGAGCACGTAACCGGCCAACGCGCGCACGCCTTCGAGGTAACCCGTCTTAAGGTGGGCGCGGCCGGCGACGGCGCTGTTGCCCAGCCGCTTTTGCAGGGTTCCGTCGATACCGGCGAGCGGCAACGACGACATCAGCTCGGGCATGACCGGGCTTTTCCAGGCGGCGAGCAGCAGCGCGGCAAGCCCGTCGGCCGAAATGCGTTCGCTGCGCGAGAGCCCCGAGCCGTTGTCCACCACCAGTCCGGGCAGCGGCAAGGACTTGTCGGCGAGCCACGCGGCGATGCGTTGGCGTGCCCCCTCGGGCGTCGCCGGCCGCTCGGCGGCGAGAGACAGAAACAGTTGCCGCGCCATCACGTTGTTGCTGTACTTGTTGATCTCGCGGACCACTTCGCCGAGCGCCGGCGATTCGTGCACGGCGAGTACGCGTGCGGCGACCGGTGTCGGCCCGTCGCGCACGCTGCCGCGCAGCGTGCCGCCAAGTTCGGCCCAAAGTGCCCGGAAGAGTTGCTCGATGTGGCTATTGGCTGACCACGGCGAGAGGTGCAGCGCCTTGGCGCCGCACGCCGCCGGGAAGCTGCCGCGCAGCTCGACCCCCCCGCCTTCGCTGCTCGCCTTGAATTTTTCGCGCCAGTCGCCGCAAGGCTCGGCGCTGAGTTTCAAGCGGTTGGCGACGCGCAGGTCGGCGCCCGGCGTGTCGACGATGACGACGACGCTGGCCGTGCCAGGATCCGGCTGCAGCGTCAGGCGGATGCTCCGGAGGTTCACGAGGAGCGCGTCGGGCCCGGCGTTGTACGGGCGTAGCGGCTCGTTGTCGAAGGCCGCCGGGTCGTGCGGCGGCACGGCAAACGCACTGCGGTCGAGGACGAGATCGCCGGCGATGTCGGTGATGCCGCGCGCGCGCAGTTGGCGCAGCAGCAGCCAGAACTGCTCGAGGGCCAGACGCGGGTCGCCGCTACCGCGCAGCACGAGGTCGCCGTCAAGCACACCGTTGGCCGCCGTAGCCGCGGACAGCGCCTCGGTTTTCCAGGTGTAGGCCGGGCCGAGCAATTCGAGCCCAGCGTAGGTCGTCAACAACTTCATGGTGGACGCGGGGTTCAGGGGCAAATCGGCGTTATGGCGGATCAGCGCCTGTCGCGCGTCAACACGGTGCACGACGACGGCAACGCTGCGCGGCGAGATCCCGGCCTCTTTGAGTGCCTGCGTCACCGCGACCGGCAAGTCGGCGGCCGCGGCGCAAAACGGCGCTGCCATGACGGCGGCGAACAGCAGGCGGGCGGCAAGTGCCCGGGATTGCGCGGAGGGGAGGCGGAAGATCACGTCGATCCGGACTCGAGAAGTTGATAGCGTTCGAGTATAAATGATGCCCGCCGGCCGGGCACGCGGCCTGCGAAATCAAGCTTCTAGAGCGGGAAAAAGCGGTCAGTGCGCCGTCTTGGCATTAAATTCTGCACCTCGCACCTTGAAATTTAGGGCCGCCGCCCCTATTATTAGCACTCGTCGGACTTGAGTGCTAATCGCTCTTTCGGCGAACGTCGCCGCTCAGACGGCACAGAATTGCACAGAATCGTCGTTTCATTGATAAACCCTAGGAGAAACTGCATGAAAATTCGTCCTCTACATGATCGCGTGATCGTCAAGCGCCTCGAAGAAGAACGCAAAACCGCTTCCGGAATCGTCATTCCTGATGCCGCTGCCGAAAAGCCCGATCAAGGCGAAGTCCTGTCCGTTGGTCCGGGCAAGCGTGACGATAACGGCAAACAGATCACGCTGGACGTCAAGGTTGGCGACCGCATCCTGTTCGGCAAGTACTCGGGTCAGGCGGTCAAGATCGACGGCGTCGAGCTGCTGGTCATGCGCGAAGAAGACATCATGGGCGTCGTCGAGGTCTGAGCGAGCAGCAACGCTAAGCTCGGTAAGCGATCCCAGCCCCATCCCACTACAGAATCAGGAGCTACACATGGCAGCAAAAGACGTAAAGTTTGGCGATTCCGCACGCGCCCGCATGGTCGAAGGCGTGAACATTCTGGCCGACGCGGTCAAGATCACCCTCGGTCCCAAGGGTCGCAATGTCATCCTCGAGCGCTCGTATGGCGCACCGACCATCACCAAGGACGGCGTATCGGTCGCCAAGGAAATCGAACTCAAGGACAAATTCGCCAACATGGGCGCGCAGATGGTCAAGGAAGTCGCTTCCAAGACCTCGGACATCGCCGGTGACGGAACAACGACGGCGACCGTTCTCGCCCAGTCGATCATTCGCGAAGGCATGAAGTACGTTGCCGCCGGAATGAACCCGATGGATCTCAAGCGCGGCATCGACAAGGCGGTCACCGCCACCGTCGAAGAGCTCAAGAAGCTCTCGAAGCCCTGCTCGACGAACAAGGAAATCGCCCAGGTCGGCTCGATCTCGGCCAACGCTGACAGCTCGATCGGCGACATCATCGCCGAGGCGATGGAAAAGGTCGGCAAGGAAGGCGTCATTACCGTTGAAGACGGCAAGTCGCTCAACAACGAGCTCGAAGTCGTCGAGGGCATGCAGTTTGACCGCGGTTACCTTTCGCCCTACTTCATCAACAATCCGGACAAGCAAAGCGCGATTCTGGACAACCCCTACATCCTGATTTTCGACAAGAAGATCTCCAACATCCGCGATCTGCTGCCGGTGCTCGAGCAAGTCGCCAAGGCTGGCCGTCCGCTGCTCATCGTCGCTGA
>JBBRXI010000345.1:0-3004 GCA_038248575.1 Burkholderiales bacterium
AGCACCAAGATGCGTCTGTGGTGAAAGGTTCTGACTTATGAAATTGTTAGTGATCGGTTCCGGCGGACGTGAGCATGCAATCGCCTGGCATCTGGCCAAATATTCGGGTACGCAGCGGATTTATGTCGCGCCGGGGAACGCCGGAACGGCGCACGAAGAGGAAGTCAGAAACGTCGCCATCACCGACCCGGTGGAGCTCGCCGATTTTGCCGAGCGCGAAGGCATTCATATGACCATCGTCGGCCCGGAAGCGCCGCTCGCCGCCGGTGTCGTCAATCTGTTCCGCGCCCGTGGCCTGAAAATATTCGGCCCGACGCGCGAAGCCGCCCAGCTTGAAAGCTCGAAGGACTTTGCCAAGCGCTTCATGGTCCGCCACAACATTCCGACGGCGGCCTTTGCCACTTTTTCCGAGCCTGCCGCGGCGCATGCTTACGTCGACCAGCAGGGTGCGCCGATCGTCGTCAAGGCCGACGGACTTGCCGCTGGCAAGGGCGTCGTCGTCGCCATGACGCTTGCCGAAGCACACGCGGCAATCGACCATATGCTGCCCGCCGACACCGCTCAGGCGAGTGGTGCGCGCGTCGTCATCGAACAGTTTCTCGACGGCGAGGAGGCGAGTTTCATTGTCATGGTCGACGGCAAGAACGTCCTGGCGCTGGCCTCGAGCCAGGACCACAAGCGCATCGGCGACGGCGATAGCGGGCCGAATACCGGCGGCATGGGCGCCTATTCGCCAGCGCCGGTCGTGACGCCGGCGATCCACGCTAAAGTGATGCGCGAAATCATCCTGCCGACGGTGCGTGGAATGGCCGCCGACGGCATTCCCTATACCGGTTTTCTCTACGCCGGCCTGATGGTCGGCAAGGACGGTTCGGTCAAGACCGTCGAGTTCAATTGCCGCCTCGGCGACCCCGAAACCCAGCCGATCATGATGCGCCTCAAGACCAATCTGCTCGCGCTGCTCGAACACGCGCTGGCCGGCAAGCTCGACCAGATCGACGCCGAATGGGATCGGCGCGTCGCCATGGGCGTCGTCCTCGCCGCCGCCAACTACCCCGACACGCCGCGTCAGGGTGACGTCATCAGCGGACTGCCCGAGGGGTGCGACGAGACGGTCCACGTCTTCCACGCCGGCAGCGCGGAGCGCGACGGCAAGATCGTCACCGCCGGCGGCCGCGTGCTCTGCGTCACGGCGCTTGGCGACAACGTCAAACAGGCGCAGAAACACGCCTACGACGCGCTCGTCGGCATCCACTTTGACGGCATGCAGTACCGCCGTGACATCGGCTATCGCGCGCTCACACGATGATCGACCGCGCCGCGCTCGCGGCTTACTTTACGGCGTTGCAAAAGCGCCTGGTCGCAGCGGCCGAAGCGCTCGAAGGGCCGGCCGGGCGGCGCTTTCATGCTGACCCCTGGGAGAAGGAGTCCGATCAGCCACTCGCCGGCCGGGGCCTCACCTGCATCGTCGAAGGCGGCGCGGTATTCGAGCGCGGCGGCGTCGGTTTCTCGGAGGTCAGCGGCGCGGCCTTGCCCGCGTCGGCGAGCGCCAGGCGCCCGCATCTTGCTGGCGCGCCGTTTGCAGCGGTCGGCGTTTCGCTCGTGCTGCACCCGCAAAACCCCTACTGCCCGACGGCGCACCTGAACGTCCGCGCGCTGATTGCCTCGCCGGCCGGCGCGGCGCCGGTCGCCTGGTTTGGCGGCGGCATGGATCTGACCCCCTATTACCCGTTTGAAGACGACGTCCGGCATTTCCATGCCGCCTGCAAGCGAGCGCTGACGCCCTTCGGCGACGCCGTACACGCGCGCTACAAGAAATGGTGCGACGAGTATTTTTTCTTGCCGCATCGCGCCGAGCCGCGCGGCGTCGGCGGTATTTTCTTCGACGACTTGAGCGAAGCCGGCCCGGGCGGGGACGATCCAGAGCAACGCTGCTTCGCGCTGACGCGCGCCGTCGGTGACGCCTTCTCCGGAGCCTATTTTCCGCTCGTCGAGAAACGCCAAAGCGTCACCTACGGCGAGCGCGAACGCGAATTCCAGGCCTACCGCCGCGCGCGCTACGTCGAGTTCAACCTGCTCTGGGACCGCGGCACGCTGTTCGGCCTGCAATCGGGCGGGCGCACCGAATCCATTCTGATGTCGATGCCACCCACCGCCAGCTGGCGCTACGACTGGAAACCCGATCCGGGCAGCGCCGAAGCCCGGCTCTACAAGTTGCTGCCGGCACGGGACTGGGTGTAATTGCGTAACCGGGGTGACGGAACCCCGACTCCCGCAACTTAGCCCTTGACCGCCCCCGCCGACATGCCCTTGATGAACTTCTCCGAGAAGAACACATAGAGCAGCAGCACCGGGATGATCGAGATGACGAGGCCGGCGGCCATGTGGCCGAGGTCCTCGTACACGTCGCCGACAAACTTCATGACGCCAAGCGGTAGCGTGCGTTTCGACTCGTCCTGAATGAAGATTACGGCGAAGATGAACTCGTTCCAGAGCGCGACGAAGTTCACGATGAGTATCGTGCTGATCGCCGGCGTGGCGATCGGCATCATGATCTTCCAGAAAATTTTCCATTCGCCGCAGCCGTCCATGCGCGCCGCTTCAGCGAGCTCGCGCGGAATCTGCGCGAAGAAGCTGCGCAGGATATAGATCGCCATCGGTAGCTGGACGGCAACGTAGACCAGCGCCAGCCCGGTCAGCGTATTGATCAGGCTGTACTTGACGAGGAGCTGGAAGAGCGGGATCAGCAGCACCTGCGCCGGCAGCATGATCGAAGCGAAGATCGCCATGAAAATGAATTCTGAACCGCGAAATGGCATGCGCGCAAAGGCGTAAGCGGCCATCGCGCCGACCACGATGAGGATGGCGATAGCCAGACCAACGGCATAACCGCTGTTGATGAAGTACTGCGAGTAGTTCGATGTAAACCAGACGTCGGTATAGTTGGCCCAGCGCGGATCGAGGGGAATCGAGTAGGGGGAGTTGCGGATCGTCGCCGTGTCCT
>JBBRXI010000346.1:0-2997 GCA_038248575.1 Burkholderiales bacterium
CCAGAAATAAAGCCACAATATCAGTCCGGCGACGGCGACCACCACCACGATGACCGCCGAGAACATAAAGGCCGCCGCCAAAACGACGACGCCGACGAGCGCCGCGACGATGCGCCCGACGAGGCTTTGTGGTTGCCGGCCGGCAGGGTCAAAGTTGGTATTCATCGTCTTCTCCGGGTCCGGCCATTGCCGTATCGACCACTTTTTTCGATAGTTGTGAGGCAAACAGGGCAATGAAGTCGTATTCGTACTGCCGGATGTAGGTCCCGCGGCGCAAACCGATACGGGTGGTGTTCGAGCCGAACAGATGTCCGGCGTTCATCGCCTGCAAGCCGCTGTCGCGTACCGGATCGAAAGCCATGCGCGCGATGATGCCCAGTCCAAGGCCAAGGCTGACGTAAGTCTTGATGACGTCGGCGTCGATCGCCGCGAGGACGACGTTGGGCGTCAGTTGTGCCCGCTCGAACGCCTTGTTGATCAGCGAACGGCCGGCAAACGCGAAATCGTAGGTGATCAGCGGCCAGTTTGCCAGTGACGCCAGCGAAAGCGTCTTTTCAGCGAGAATCGGGTGGCCGTCGGGGGCGATCACGCAGTGCTCCCACTGGTAGCACGGCAGCATGACGAGTTGCGGGTACTGGTCGAGCGCCTCAGTGGCAATCGCAATACCGGCCTCGCCCTTGATCGTCCACTCGGCGATCTGCGTCGGGCTGCCCTGATGCATCGACAGGCGAACCTTGGGATAGCGATCGATGAAGCTCTTGACGACGTGAGGCAAGGCATAACGCGCCTGGGTATGTGTCGTCGCGATGATCAGGCTGCCCGAGTCGCCGCCGGCGTACTCGTCGCCAACGCGCTTGATGTTGTCGGCTTCGCGCAACATGCGTTCGGCGATCTCGAGCACGCGCCTGCCCGGTTCGCTGATCGCCGTCAGGCGCTTGCCACTGCGCTCGAAGACGATGACACCGAGTTCGTCCTCGAGCAGCCTGATCTGCTTGGAAACACCGGGTTGCGAGGTATAAAGCGCGTCGGCGGCTTCCGAAACGTTCAAGCCGCGGCGCGCGACTTCGACAAGATAACGCAGTTGTTGTAGCTTCACGGCAGGGGGACTAATAACGGATGGTTATAGCAATCTAACGTAATATTCTTTTTCTTTCAAGACGGCGCACGCCTACCCACCGGCGCCGGGTTGATTCTCAGATGGCAGCGAAAGGAATCGGCGTGCGCGGCCTTCGTGCAAAAGTTGCGCTGACGCCCCAGGGAACCGCGATCACCGACGGCGTCACTGCCGCGTCCTGGCGCGAATTCATGCGGACGACGCCGAGGCCATTCGGGCGCACACGTCTACAATAGGATTTTCTGGAGCCGTACTGATGATGCCTAGCGAAAAGGAAAAAATGCTCCGCGGGGAGTTGTACGACGCGTACGACGCGCAACTCGTTGGCGAGCGTAAACGGGCGCGAACACTGTGCCAGCGGCTCAACACGCTGGCGCCCGACGCGTCACCCGACGAGAAGCAGGCGCTCCTTGCCAGCCTGTTCGGCACGCTCACCGACGTCTATGTCACGCCGCCCTTTTTCTGTGATTACGGGACCAACATCGCGCTCGGCGCCAAGGTGTACTTCAACTTTAATTGCGTCGTGCTTGACGTCGCCCGCGTGTCGATTGGTAGCAACACCTTGATCGGCCCGGCCGTGCAGATCTACACCGCGCTGCATCCGTTGAGCGCGCTCGAGCGACGTGCGGGCCTTGAGAACGCACGCGAAGTGACGATCGGCGAAGACGTCTGGATCGGCGGCGGCGCGGTCATCTGTCCGGGCGTGACGATCGGCGCCGGCGCGGTCATCGGCGCCGGCAGCGTCGTCACGCGCAGCATACCGGCCAATACCCTGGCGGCAGGAAACCCCTGCCGGGTGATTCGCCAACTGGATGCTGCCTCAGACCGCGGATCACCACCTCAAGAGCTTGAATGAAAAGCCTGCCGGTCTGGCGTCTTTGCCGGCAGTGAAAATACCGTGCGACTCTGGTCATTGCACCCCCGTTACCTCGACGTCCAAGGGCTCGTTGCCGTATGGCGCGAGGGCTTGCTGGCCCGTGCCGTCATCGACGGGCGGACGCGCGGCTATCGCAACCATCCGCAACTCGAGCGCTTTCGCGCCCATACGACGCCGCTCGCGCTGATCGACGCGTATTTGCTGGGTATCTACGGCGAAGCGCTGGCACGCGGCTATTCGTTCGACCGCAGCAAGCTGGGCCCAGCACCCACAGAGCTGACGATCGATGTCACCGCCGGCCAGCTCGCCTACGAGTGGCTGCATCTGCTGGGCAAGCTCGCGGCGCGCAGCCCGGACGACCACACGCGCTTGCTGAGTGAGACGACGCCTCTGTGTCATGGCCTGTTTCGCGTCTGCGCCGGGCCCGTCGAATCGTGGGAACGCCAGCGTGATGCGCATGGCGAAGGAACCGTTGCCGACGACGGCGACGAGGCGCGCGCTCCTCGCCGTTAGCCGGGCCTGGTCACGGCGCGCAACGAACGGCTAAGCAGGCGGCACAGCGCCTTTTCGGTCGGCTGCTACTGTGAGGACGAAGGGCGCTGCCCTCGCTCCATGCTGCGCGCCCTGCTGCATGACAACGGCGCCCGCTTCGCGTGAGCGCTCGATCAGCGCGGAACTTTGACACTGCCTTTGCGCAAGCGCAGCATACGGGTCAGTTCGGGACCCTGAATGAGCTTGATACGGTGCTTCTCGGCAAAGCGTTGGGCGTTTTCGGTGACGTCGCCGGCGGCGACGTAGAGCGCGTCGTTGGCCTCCTGCGCGTCGCGCGCCGCGTCAAGATCGCGCAGCGGTTCGACGCCGTGACTTGCTGCTTTCCAGCGCTTGCAGCTGACGAGCGCGCTGCGCCCGCCCTTGGTCAGCCTGAAATCGGCCGCGCCGGTACACGGCGACACGGCGTAGCCATCGCGCTCGAAGGCCTGTCGCATCAGTTGCGAAAAATCGCGCC
>JBBRXI010000347.1:0-2994 GCA_038248575.1 Burkholderiales bacterium
AATGTTGATGACGACGTCGATGGCAACGCTGTTATTACCGCAGCATCCGACTGACTTAGCCGACCGCCCCCCAAAACCTCAAGGAGTGTCCGCACGATGCCGCAAACAAAAAACACCCAAGCCACCGAGGCAGACCTTGTGGGCGGTGACGCCGTCGACGGGGCCGCATTCCGCGTCCGGATCGACAACAAGCTCCTCAACTCGGTCGCCGCCGACCCGGCAACGGCGAACACCAAGGAGTTGTACAAAGCGCTCTCGTTCGTTACCCGGGAGCAACTGGCGCAGCGCTGGGTCGACACCCAGGTCGCGGATCGCAAGAACAAGACACGCCGCATCTATTACCTGTCGATGGAGTTCCTGATCGGGCGCACGCTGAACAACGCGCTCTCGGCGCTCAATCTGCGCGATACCGCCGACGCGGCGTTCTCGGCGGTCGGTGGCCCGTCGCTGACCGAGGTCATCGAATGCGAACCCGACGCAGCGCTAGGCAACGGCGGTCTGGGCCGCCTCGCCGCGTGCTTTCTCGACTCGATGGCGACGCTCGAGTTGCCTTCCTGGGGCTACGGCATGCGCTATGAATACGGCATGTTCGCACAGTCGATCATCAACGGCGGTCAGGTCGAACATCCGGATTCATGGCTGGTCGACGGAACGCCGTGGGAATTCCCGCGGCCGGGAACGGCCTTCACCGTGCGCTTTGGCGGCACCACCGAACACCACGGCGAATGGGCCGAGTGGAACGCCGCGGAAGCCGTCGAAGCGCGCGCTTATGACTACGTGATTCCCGGTTACGACACCGAGCGGGTGAGCACGCTGCGCCTGTGGAAAGCCGGCGCGCCGGCGCAGATCGACCTTAACGCGTTCAACTCGGGCGACTACGCCCGCGCCGCAGAATTCAAGAACCGCTTCGAGAACATTTCCTGGGTGCTTTACCCCAACGACAGTACGCCGGCCGGCCGCGAGTTGCGTCTGCGCCAGGAGTATTTCTTCGTCTCCGCGTCCTTGCAGGACATCCTTTTCCACCATCTTGAGGAGTCGGGTACGCTGGCCAGCCTTGCCGACCAGGTGGCGATCCATCTCAATGACACGCACCCGGCGATCAGCGTCGCCGAACTGATGCGCCTCTTGTGCGACGACTACGGCATGCTGTGGAACGACGCCTGGAGCCAGTGCCAGCGGATTTTCTCCTATACCAACCACACGCTGATGCCCGAGGCGCTCGAGACGTGGCCGGTTGGCCTGATGCGGTCCCTGCTGCCGCGTCACCTGCGCATCATCTACCGCATTAACCAGGAGTTCCTCAACCAAGTTGAACAGCGCTTTCCCGGCGACACACAATTGATTCGCCGCGTCTCGATCATCGACGACGCCGACGGCAACGAAGAGAACAAGCGCGTGCGCATGGCGCATCTCTCGATCATCGGCAGCCATCGCATCAACGGCGTCTCGCAGCTGCATTCGGACCTGATGGTCAAGACGATATTTTCCGACTTCGCCCGGCTCTATCCCGATCGCTTTCATAACAAGACCAACGGCGTCACGCCGCGCCGCTGGCTGGCACAGGCCAACCCGGGGCTTGCCGGACTGCTCGATACGCGGCTCGGGCCGGACTGGCGGCTCGATCTCGACCGCTTGCAGGAGTTGCGGCCGGCGGCCGAAGACGCCGGCTTTCGCGCCGACTTTGCCGCCGCCAAGCACGGCAACAAGCAGCGCCTTGCCGACTACATCCGGCGCGAAACCGGCGTCGTCCTGAACCCGCACTGCCTGTTCGATGTCCAGGTGAAACGCATCCACGAGTACAAGCGTCAGCTGCTCAACGTTCTGCACGTCATCACCCGCTACAACGCGATCATCCACGGCCAGGCCGACGAAGCGGCGCCGCGCTGCGTGATCTTTGCCGGCAAGGCGGCGTCCTCGTACTACATGGCCAAGCAGGTGATCCGTCTGATCCACGACGTCGCCAACGTGGTCAACAACGATCCGCGCGCCGACGGCCGGCTCAAGGTCGTCTTCGTCCCTAACTACGGCGTATCGGCCGCCGAACTGATCATGCCCGCCGCCGATCTGTCCGAGCAGATCTCGACGGCCGGGACCGAGGCTTCGGGCACCGGCAACATGAAGTTCTCGATGAACGGCGCGCTGACGATTGGCACCGAAGACGGTGCCAACATCGAGATCCGCGACGAGGTCGGCGGCGAAAACATCTTCATCTTCGGTAACACGACGCCGCAGGTCGAAGCGATCCGCGCCTCGGGCTACCAACCGCGAACGATCTACCAGAACAACGCGGCGCTCAACGAAACGCTCAACAAGATCGACGGCGGCTTTTTCTCGCCGAGCGACCGCCGTCGCTATCACGACGTCTTCAACACCCTCGTTAACTACGGCGACCATTACCTGCTGCTCGCCGACTACGCCGACTACGTCGCGACGCAGAACCGCGTCGATCAGCTCTACCGCAACCCGCAAGAATGGCAGCGCAAGGCGATCCTCAACGTTGCGGGAATGGGGATCTTTTCGTCCGACCGAACGATCCGAGATTATGCTGTCGACACTTGGAATATGGGATCACTACTCAGGAAGAACTGAATGCTGAGCAAAACGGAAGTCGTCTCGCTGTGCCGGGGCGAACACGGAGACCCCTTTGCCGTTCTCGGCGTGCACGCCGACAGCAAGGATCGTTTGTGGTTGCGCAGCCTGCAGCCGGGTGCGCTTTCGGTTTCAGCGCTCGACGCTGACAGCGGACAGTTGCTCGTTGAACTGGTCGAGCGCCAACTCGACGCGCTCGGTGGGGCGTCGGGTTTTTTCGAGGCTTCCATTCTCGGCCGCAGCAAGCCCATCAAGTACCGCCTGCGCGTCGTCTGGCCAGGCGGCGTCCAGGAGCTTGAGGACCCTTACCGTTTCCCGGCAGTGCTCGGCGAACTCGACGTCTGGCTGCTCGCCGAGGGCTCGCATCTGCGCCCCTATGAGCGCCTTGGCGCGCATATCCGCGAA
>JBBRXI010000348.1:0-2980 GCA_038248575.1 Burkholderiales bacterium
ACGACGCGCGACGAGCCGAATTACGACACGCTGATGAAGTACCGTCTTAACCTGCTCGCCGAACACGGGCTCGGCCTGCCCGATATTCAGAAGGTCATCTGCGCGATGGGACCGATGGAAGGCGCGCGCGCTTTCCTCGATAAGCTGCGCGAAGACTACGAAGTGATCATCCTCTCGGACACCTTCTACGAGTTTGCCCACCCGCTGATGCGCCAGCTGGCCTGGCCAACGCTGTTCTGCCACAGCCTCGAGACCGACGCCAGCGGCCAGGTCGTGAACTATCGCCTGCGCATGCCCGAGCAGAAACGCGAAGCCGTCCGCCGCTTCAGGGAAATGAATTTCACCGTCGTCGCCGCCGGCGATTCGTATAACGACACGGCGATGCTCGGCGAAGCGCACGCCGGCATCCTGTTCCATCCGCCCGAGAATGTCATTCGCGAATTCCCGCAATACCCGGTGACCAAGACCTACGACGAGCTGCGCGCGGCGATCGACAAGGCCTTTGCCGGCGTGGCGGAAGCGGCGTAACGATGCACTCCCAACGCTATTTCACGCTCTCGGCGTCGTGCCCGGACGCCATCGGCATCGTCGCCCGCGTCTCCGGTTTCATCGCCGACCATCACGGCTGGATTCTCGAGTCGAGCTATCACTCGGACGACGCCAACGGCAGCAGCCGTTATTTCATGCGCCTCGAAGTCCGCGCCGATTCGCTACCGTTTCATCTGGCCGAGTTCCGCCAACGCTTTCGTCCGCTCGCCGATGAATTGCAGATGGACTGGAAGATCAGCGACTCGGCGGTCAAGAAGCGCGTCGTGCTCTTCGTCAGCAAACAGGAACACTGCCTTTACGACCTGCTCGCGCGCTGGCAGGCGAAGGAACTCGACATCGAGATTCCCTGCGTGATTTCGAACCACGACACCTTCAAGGGTTTCGTCGAGTGGCACGGCATTCCCTTCCACCACGTTCCGGTGACCGCCGAGAATCGCGAGGCGGCCTACGCCGAAGTGCACCGCCTCTACGACGAGGTGCGCGGCGATACGATGGTGCTGGCGCGCTACATGCAGATCATTCCGCCTGCAATGTGCGCCGCGTTCGCCGGCCAGATCATCAACATCCACCATTCCTTTTTGCCCAGCTTCGTCGGCGCCAAGCCCTATCACCAGGCCTACCAGCGCGGCGTCAAACTGATCGGCGCAACCTGCCATTACGTCACCTCGGAACTCGACCAGGGCCCGATCATCGAGCAGGACGTGATCCGCATCGACCACTCTGACTCGGTCGACGACATGGTGCGCTACGGCAAGGACATCGAAAAGGCCGTCCTCGCCCGCGGCCTGCGCTATCACCTCGAAGATCGCGTCCTCGTGCACGGCAACAAGACGGTGGTTTTCCGCTGACGGTTTTAAGACCCCCACCGCAGAGGCGCAGAGGCGCAGAGGCGCAGAGTAAGGCGACGCTGAGAACAGCAATAGTGCCTTTTCTCTGCGTTTCCTCCGTGCCTCTGCGTCTCTGCGGTGGGCTTTCCTGCCGTGGATAAACAATACACTGGAGTTCTATCCGCATGATCACCCTTAAAAACGTCACGCTGCGCCGCAGCGCCAAGGTGATCCTCGACGCCGCTTCGATGACGCTCAACCCGGGCGAGAAAGCCGGCCTCGTCGGGCGCAACGGGGCCGGCAAGTCGACGCTGTTCGCGCTGTTCAACGGCACGCTGCACGAAGACGGCGGCGACTTCTTCCTGCCGGCGCAGTGGCGCATGGCGCAGGTCGCGCAGGAGATGCCGGAAAGCGAACAGAGCGCGACCGACTTCGTCATCGAGGGCGACAGCGCGCTGCTCGCCGCGCAGGCCGAGGTGCATGCAGCCGAAACCAGCGACGACGGCGAGCGCATGGCGCACGCCTATATGGCGCTGCACGACGCCGGCGCGCACGACGCGCAGGCGCGCGCGCAGGCGCTGATCCTCGGCCTCGGCTTCAAGACCAGCGAGCTCAACAACCCGGTGAACAGCTTCTCGGGCGGCTGGCGCATGCGTCTGCAGCTGGCGCGCGCGCTGATGTGCCCGTCCGACCTCCTGCTGCTCGACGAGCCGACCAACCACCTCGACCTCGACGCGCTGGTCTGGCTCGAAGCTTGGTTGAAACGCTACGAGGGAACGATGGTGGTGATCAGCCACGACCGCGAGTTTCTCGACTCGGTGACCGCCGTCACGCTGCACATCGACGCCGGCAAGATCACGCGCTACGGCGGCAATTACAGCTTCTTCGAAGACGCGCGGGCGACGCAGCTCGAGCTCGCGCAAAACTCCTACGTCAAGCAGCAGGACAAGATCGCCCACCTGCAGAAATTCATCCTGCGCTTCAAGGCCAAGGCGAGCAAGGCCAAGCAGGCGCAAAGCCGGGTCAAGGCGCTCGAGCGCATGGAGCGCCTCGCGCCGGTCCTCGCTTCGGCCGATTTCACCTTCGAGTTCAAGGAGCCGGCCAATCTGCCGAACCCGATGCTGGCGATGGAGGGCGCCGCCTTTGGTTACCCGCCGCCCGCCGGCGCAGAGGCCGCAACGCCACCGACGGTGATTGTGCGCAACGTCAGCAAGTCGGTGATGGCCGGCCAGCGCATTGGCATTCTCGGCGCCAACGGCCAGGGCAAGTCGACGCTGGTGAAAACGATCGCCCGCGTCCTCGCGCCGATCGCCGGCGTCGTTACCGAAGGCAAGGGCCTGTCGATAGGCTACTTCGCGCAGCAGGAACTCGACGTCCTGCGCCCGCAGGACAACCCGCTCGAGCACATGGTGCGCATGGCGCGCGCCGGCTTGCCGGCCGGGCAGAGCGGCCGCGAGCAGGATCTGCGCACCTTTCTCGGCACCTTCAATTTTTCCGGCGACGTGGTCAAGCAGGCGGTCGGCACGATGAGCGGCGGGGAAAAAGCACGCCTCGTGCTGTGCATGATCGTCTGGCAGCGACCAAACCTCCTGCTGCTCGACGAG
>JBBRXI010000349.1:0-2966 GCA_038248575.1 Burkholderiales bacterium
GGGACAAGAATATGTTTGAACATGATCACTCCTTTGTCATGGTGTACTTTCACTATAGGCAATAAAAAGGGCGGCGGCGAAACGGAATACCGCCTCTACCCGCCTTCACCATACCGCCGCGCAGAAAATTTTTTTTTGGCGACACGGCGTTCGGCTCGCCTTTGTTGGACAATCCTCGGACCACACAGACGAGGAACGTGATGAAGACAATAAGGGAATTGCTGGCCGCCGATCATCGTCACTGCGACGATTGCTTTGTCGCGGTCGAACAGGCCGTCGCTGCAGCGGCGTGGGCCGGAGCGACGACCCAGTTCGTCGCTTTCGCGGACGCTATGGAGCGGCATTTCTCGGCCGAGGAGGGGCTCCTCTTTCCCGCTTTCGAGGAACGCACCGGCATGCGCATGGGGCCGACGCAGGTCATGCGTTCCGAACACGCACAGATGCGCCAATTGCTCGCGGCGGCCGGGGAATCGCTTGCCGCGCAGGACGCCGACGATTACTCGGGAAACGCCGAGACGCTGCTCATCATGATGCAGCAACACAATATGAAGGAAGAAAACGTCCTTTATCCGATGTGCGACCAGCAGCTCGGTGCTCAGCTCGAAGCGCTGCTGCCCAGGCTGAGCAGCGCGCTCGCGCGCTAGATCGGAGCGACCATGGCGCGCGCCTCGGCCGAGCGGGTGATCGACGGTCGCCAGATGGAGCCACCCGAGCCCTTCGTCCAGACCATGGCCGCGCTCGACGAAATCGAAGCCGGCCAGACGCTTTTGCTACGCCTGCGGCGCGAGCCTTTTCCGCTCTACCAGGCGCTCGAGCGCATGGGTTTCGCGTGGAAAGCCGAAGTCGCGGCCGGCGGCGACGTTGATGTGCGCATATGGCAGGCGACCGATCGCAAGGAAAACTGAACCTTCCCGATGCAGGCCCTTCTCTCGTATGACCAGTCGCCGCCGCTCGCGGCGCCGTTTCGTTTCTTTCTGACGGCGCCGGTTTTCGGCATTCTTGCCGGCCTCTTGCTGCTCGCCAGCAGGCCCGATCTCTTCGCTTCGCGGTGGACGCCTGCGGCGCTGGCACTGACGCACCTGATGACCGCCGGCTTCATGCTGCAGGTGATGCTCGGCGCGCTGCTGCAGATCCTCCCGGTCGTTGCCGGCGCCAACGTCGAAAGACCCTTGCGCGTCGCCAGCGCGGTGCACCTGACGATCACTATCGGTACGCTGCTCCTGGTTGCCGCTTTCCTGAGTTTCGCGCCACTGCTCTTCAATCTGGCCGCGCTGCTGCTCGGCGTCGGCGTCCTCGTCTTCGTCGCCGCCGCCGTGCGCGCCTTGCGCGGCGTCGCCTCGACCGGGTACACGATCGCCGGCCTGAAATGGTCGCTGGTCGGACTCGCGATGACCGTCGGCATCGGCGTGCTGCTCTGCCTCGCGCTCGGCTTCTCGCTCAACGTACCGCTGCTGACTCTTGCCGACGTGCACCTGGGCTGGGGTTTCCTCGCCTGGGCGACGGTCTTGCTCGCCGCCGTCGGCTACGTCGTCGTTCCGATGTTCCAGATCACGCCTGCGTATCCCGAGTGGTTCGCCCGTTTCTTTGCCGGCACGCTGGTCCTTCTCGTCGTGCTTTGGTCTCTCGCCGAACTGGCCGCCAGCGTTGCCGATTCCGGTCTCGTGGCGACCGGCATGGCGCGCGCCGCGCTCCTGCTCGGCGCACTGCTCGTCGCGCTGGCCGCGCTGTTTGCACTCGTCACGCTGGCCATCCAGCGGCGCAGCCGGCGCGCACGTTTCGACGCGACGCAGCACCTGTGGCGCGGGGCGATGCTCAGCATGCTCGCTGCGGGTTTGCTCTGGCTCGCGGCAATGAGCGTCGCGCGGATCGGCGAATGGCCCGGCTGGCCCGTGCTGTGCGGCGTTTTATTCGTCTTTGGCGGGTTCTCGTCGGTGATCGTCGGCATGCTCTACAAGATCGTCCCCTTCCTGATCTGGCTCGACCTGCAAAATCGCGGCCAGCGCCGACTGATCGCGCCGAACATGAAAAAAATAATCGCCGAGCGCGCCATGGGCGGGCAGATGCTCGCGCATTTCGCCGCGGCCATTCTCGTCGTGTTCGCCGCGCTCTGGCCCGAGTTGCTGAGCTACCCGGCCGGGCTGGCGCTGATCGTGAGCCACGCCTGGCTCTTGCGTAACCTGCTGGCGGCGCTCTCGGTGTACCGGGCGCACGGCGCGAAAATCGATTCGCTATTCGCCGGCGAGCATGCGCAATGACCTATATCTCCCTCAAGTATCTGCATGTCGGCTGCGTTATCGTCAGCGGTGCGGGGTTTTTTCTGCGCGGCCTGTGCCGCCTGTTCGCGCCACAACTGCTCAAACCACGCTGGCTGCGCGTCGTGCCGCACGTGGTGGACACGCTGCTGCTCACCAGCGCGGTCGCCATGGCCGTAATCAGCACCCAATATCCTCTCGCGCAGGCCTGGTTGACGGCGAAAGTCGTCGGCCTGCTCGTTTATATTGGCTGCGGAATGGTCGCACTCGGCCGCGGTACGCGTACGCCTGCTTGGCGCGCCTTCTTCTTCATCGCCGCGCTGCTCGCCTACGCCTACATCGTGTCGGCGGCGCTCACGCGCAGCCCGCTCGGCCCGCTCGCCCTCGGCCGTTGAGCGGGCTTGCGGCGCGTTCGCGGCAAACGTTCTGAGTTAGACTAAGGTCCATGAATCCCGCTGCCGAAAAAGTCGTTTTCGATCCGCCGATCATTGCCCGCTTCGATATCAATGGACCGCGTTACACCTCGTACCCGACCGCCGACCGCTTCGTCGACAGCTTTGCCCCCGGGCGCTGCGCGCACTGGCTCGGCGAACGGGGTGCGGGCAGCCCGAGCATTCTGAACGAGAGCCGCCGTCCGCTTTCGCTGTATTTCCACATCCCCTTCTGCAGTACGATCTGCTACTACTGCGCGTGCAACAAGATCATCACCAAGGA
>JBBRXI010000350.1:0-2954 GCA_038248575.1 Burkholderiales bacterium
CAATGGGCAGACGTTGCTCTCGCAGCTCAATGCCGCGGGCAGCGAGACGTCGGTCGAGGGCGAGCCTCCGTTCCATCTCACGATTGGCAACGCGCCGAACGTGCAGGTCACCTACAACGACCAGCCGGTCGACTTGAAGCCGCATTACAAGGTCGACGTCGCCCGGCTCACTCTCGAGTAGGCGCAGCCGCGCCCCGACACGAAACCATGTCCGCCATTGCGCGCAGGAAGTCCCGCCAGGTCATCATCGGCGCCAGCGGCCGGGCCGCGGTCGCCATCGGCGGGGACGCGCCCATCGTGGTGCAGTCGATGACCAACACCGATACCGCGGATGCCGAGGCCACTGCGCGGCAGGTGAGCGAACTCGCGCGCGCGGGCTCCGAGATCGTGCGCATCACGGTCAATTCGCCCGAGGCCGCGGCGCAGGTCGCGCCGATCCGCGACCGGCTCGATGCGATGTGGTGCAGCGTCCCGCTGGTAGGCGACTTCCATTTCAACGGCCACCGCCTGCTGAAGCAATATCCTGAGTGCGCCGAGGCGCTCGCCAAGTACCGCATCAACCCGGGCAACGTCGGCCACGGCAGGAAGCGCGACGAACAGTTCGCGCAGATGATCGAGATCGCCTGTGCCTATGACAAGCCCGTGCGCATCGGCGTGAACTGGGGCAGCCTCGACCAGGAATTGCTCGCCCGCATCATGGACGAAAACGCCCGGCGCGCGAGCCCGATGGACGCCGTCGCGGTCATGCGCGAAGCGATGGTCGCCTCGGCGCTCGAGTCGGCGGCAAAGGCCGAGGAACTTGGCCTGGCCGGCGATCACATCATTCTGTCGTGCAAGGTCTCGGGCGTCCAGGACCTGATTGCGATCTACCGCGAACTCTCCCGGCGCGCCGATTACGCGCTGCATCTCGGCCTGACCGAGGCCGGAATGGGATCGAAAGGCATCGTCGCGTCGACGGCGGCGATGGCTGTTCTTCTGCAAGAAGGCATTGGCGATACGATCCGCGTTTCACTGACGCCCGAACCTGGCGGCGAACGCACGCAGGAAGTGATCGTCGCCCAGGAAATGCTGCAGACCATGGGGCTGCGCGCCTTCACGCCGATGGTTGCCGCCTGTCCCGGTTGTGGGCGAACGACAAGCAGTTTTTTTCAGGAGCTCGCGCAGTCGATCCAGCAGCACGTGCGCAGCCACATGCCGCAGTGGCGCGCCGAGTACGACGGCGTCGAGAACATGACGCTGGCGGTCATGGGTTGCGTCGTCAACGGTCCGGGCGAAAGCAAGCACGCCAATATCGGTATCAGCCTGCCGGGAACCGGCGAAGTGCCGGCAGCGCCGGTTTTTGAGGACGGCGTCAAGACCGTCACCTTGCGCGGCGAGCGCATCGCCGAAGAGTTTACGGCCATCGTCGATCGCTACGTCGAACGCACTTACCAACGAAAGATCGCGGCAAAGTCATGAGCCAAACCATTCAGTCCGTGCGCGGGATGAACGACATCCTGCCCGGCGAGGCCGAGTTGTGGGAGTTTTTTGAGGAAACCGTTCGTTCCTGGCTCCAAAGCTACGGCTACAAGCCGATCCGCCTGCCCATCGTCGAACCGACGCCGCTCTTCAAGCGCGCCATCGGCGAAGTGACCGACATCGTCGAAAAGGAGATGTATTCCTTTACCGACAGCTTGAACGGCGAGTTGCTGACGCTGCGTCCCGAGGGCACCGCGGGCTGCGTGCGCGCGCTGATCCAGCACAAGCTCGCGGCGCAGCATCCGCAGCGGCTCTATTACATGGGCCAGATGTTCCGCCATGAGCGGCCGCAGAAAGGTCGTTACCGTCAGTTCAATCAGGTCGGCGTCGAATCCTTCGGCTTTGCCGGTCCCGACATCGACGCCGAGCAGATCCTGATGGGCGCCCGTCTCTGGGACGATCTCGCCCTTTCCGACATCAAGCTGCAAATCAACACCCTCGGTCAGGCCGACGAGCGTTCGCGTCACCGCGTCGAGCTGATCGCCTATTTCGAAAAGCATCTTGAACTGCTCGACGACGACGCCCGCCGCCGCTTGTACAGCAACCCGCTGCGCCTGCTCGACAGCAAGAATCCGGCGATGCAGGAGATCCTCGGCGCAGCGCCCAGGCTGATCGACCATCTCGGACCCGAATCGCTGGCGCACTTCGATGGCGTGCAGCAGGTGTTGCGCGACTACGGCCTCCCTTATACCGTCAATCCGCAGCTCGTGCGTGGCCTCGATTACTACAACCTCACGGTGTTCGAATGGGTCACCGACCGCCTCGGCGCGCAAGGCACCGTCTGTGCCGGCGGGCGCTACGACGGCCTCGTCGAGCAGCTCGGCGGCAAGCCGACGGCGGCGTGCGGTTTCGCCATGGGCGTCGAGCGCCTGCTGGCACTGGTTCGCGAAGCAGGCGAACCAGTGCCGGGCGGCATCGACGTCTATCTCGTGCATCAGGGCGAGTCGGCTTCGCGCCTCGCGCCGCGTGTTGCCGAGGGCCTGCGCGATCATGGCCTCGACGTGCTCTTTCACTGTGGCGGCGGCAGTTTCAAGGCGCAGATGAAGAAAGCCGATACCTCGGGCGCTGCCTTTGCCGTTATCATCGGCGACGACGAAGCGAACGCCGGTGAAGTCACATTAAAGCCCTTGCGCGCCAACGGCGAAACAGCGTACGAAACAGCGAACGCGCAGAAACGCGTCGGCGTCGATCAGGTTGCCGACGAAATCATGAATTCATTTTTAGACCAGGAAGACGCGTAATGGCTACCTACGACCTCGAAGAACAGGAACAACTTGCCGAAATCAAGACCTGGTGGAAGCAATACGGCAATCTGCTGCTCAACGTCCTCACCGCCGTCGCGCTGACGGTGATTGCCTGGCAAGGTTGGAACTGGTATCAGCGCAACCAGACGACGCAGGCGGCGATGGTCTTCAGCGTCCTGCAGAACGCCGTCC
>JBBRXI010000351.1:0-2937 GCA_038248575.1 Burkholderiales bacterium
AGCCCGGCCTGGGCGATCGGCCGCAAGGTCGGTGAATACGTCCTCCAGCACAAGGAAATCATCGGCCTCTTCGACAGCTTCTGCATGGGCATGATCAACGGCGTTTTCCCGCAAAAGGCGCTCGTCGACATCGGTATGCCGATGGAAAGCCTGTCGCAGGCGGCGCTTCTCGTCGACATGGCCAAGGTCCCCGAATCGCTGCGTGAAGAGTGCCTCGCCTGGTACGAGGCGCGCGGAATGAAGTTCATGTGGGGCAAGGATCCGTTCACGGACCTGACGCGCGAGCAGGTGCGCGAACAGTGCGCGATGATGATCGCCATGGCGCGCTTCACGCAGCGCTTCGGCCTCTCGGCGGTCGGCGTGCAATACCAGCAGGGTCTGGCGCAATCGTGCGCCGCGTCCGACTTTGCCGAGGGCGCGATCGGTTCGAGCGAGCGCTTTCCGATTCCCGACGAAGGCGGCAAAATCATCCGCGCCGGCACGCCGATCCCGTGCATCAACGAAGTCGACATGGGCACGGCGATTCCGCAGACGATGTTCTGGCGCCTGCTCGATTCACTCGGCCTGCCGTCCGAAACGACGCTGCACGACATCCGCTGGGGCAGCGAGTATCAGGGCACTTTTTACTGGGATTTCGAGATTTCGGGTTCGGTCCCCTTCGAGCACCTCAAGGGCGGCATTGCCGGCGCGACGGCTTACCGCCAGCCGGCGATGTACTTCCCCAAAGGCGGCGCGACGATCGCCGGTCAGGGCAAGGCCGGGCGCCTGATCTGGGCGCGTGCGCATTACGAAGGCACGCAGGTCATCCTGCACGTCGGCACGGCGCACGCGGTCGAACTGCCGGCCGCCGAATTCGAACGCCGCCGGCGCGCGACGACCTACGAATGGCCGCTGCTCAACTGCACGCTCGACGGCGTCGGCCGCGACGACCTGATGGCCGGCCACCAGAGCAACCACATCACCATCGCCTACGTCGACGACGACAAACTGCAGGACGTGCTGCGCGCTTTCGTCGCGCAAGCGATCACGCAGAACATCAAGGTCTTCGTCGCCGGCGACGCGGCGAGCCTGCTATAACTAAAACCGTATTTCTTTTTCTTTGAGACTTTTCATGACCACGAATGACCCATACCGCGGCGTCTGGCCGGTGATGCTGACTCCGTTTCACGACAACCGTGAAATCGATTGGCAGTCGCTCAAGAAGCTGATCGACTGGTACATCGCCGCCGGCGTCAATGGCCTCTTCGCCAACTGTCAGTCGAGCGAAATGTTCTGTCTCTCGGACGCCGAATCGCTCCAGCTGACGCGTTTTGTCGTCGACCATGTCGGCGGTCGCGTACCCGTTGTCGCCTCGGGGCATACCGCCTGCGGCCTCGCCGCGCAGATCGACCAACTCGGCAAAATGAGCGAGACCGGTGTCGACAGCGTGATCATGATCAGCAATCGTTTTGCGCTGGCCGGCGAGTCCGACGACGTCGTCCTCGCCAATCTGCAAAAGATCACTGCCGCGCTTACCGACAAGGTCGGCCTCGGCATTTACGAATGCCCGCAACCGTATAAGCGCCTGCTCTCCGACGCGGTCGTCGCCTGGTGCGCGCAAAGTGGCCGCTATACCTTCATCAAGGACACCTGCTGCCAGATCGAGACGATCCGCCGTCGCCTCGAACTGATCAAGGGCAGCCGCCTGCACCTGGCCAACGCCAACGGCCAGACGCTGCTCGCTTCCCTGCAGGCCGGCGGCCACGGCTACAGCGGCATCATGACCAATTTCCACCCCGAGTTGTACGTCTGGCTCTGCGACAACTGGCAGCAGAAACCCGAAAAAGCACAGATTCTCTCGGCTTACCTCGCCACCGCGTCACTCGTCGAGTACCTCGACTACCCGATTTGCGCCAAGGATTATCAGTTGTCGATCGGCAATTTCACGAGCGCCGCGAGCCGCACGCGCGAAGCAGGCAACTACTACGCGGCGCACTTCCCGACGACGATGCAGCAGATGATGCGTCTAGGCCAGGCGGTAAAGCAGCAACTCGGCCTGTCGGCTTAGCGTGTGCGGATGCGCGCACGTTCGGGGGCACTGCGCGCCTGCGAACGGACGGCGCGCCGGGCGCTGGCGCTTATTGCGTTACATAGCCCATCGATTGTGGCAGCCAGAGCACCGTTTGCGGGAAGATCGTCATGGTCAGCAGCGCGACGATGAGCAGGAACATGAAGGGCAGGCTTTCCCGGATCATTCCCTTGAGCGAGGTGCCGGTCAGCGCGTTGATGACGAACAGCAGCATGCCGAAGGGCGGCGTGACGAGGCCGATCATCATGTTCACGACGACGACGACACCGAAATGCACGAGGTCTACGCCCATCGCCTTGGCCGCCGGAATCAGCAGCGGAACAAGGACGAGCAGCATCGTCGAGGTGTCGAGGAAGCAGCCGAGAACCAGGAAGATGGCGTTGATCAGCAGCAGGAACTCGATGCGCGTAAATTCGTGCAGCGTGAACCAGTGCGCGACGAGCGCCGGAATCTGCTCGGAGGCGATGGCGTAGTTCATGATGAAAGCGCTGGCGACGATCAGCGTCACCGATGCGCTTTGCCGTAACGACTCCTGCAGCACGTGCCACAGGCGCGACCACGACAGGCTGCGGTAGTAGAGCGTCAGTAGCATGGCGTGCATCGCGGCGACCGCGGCCGCCTCGGTCGGTGTGAACACGCCCGAATAGATGCCGCCGAGCAGAACGAGCGGCAGCGTCATCGGCAGGAAACCGTCGATCACAACACGCGGCATGTCCCTGAGCGCGATGCGTTCTTCGCGCGGGTAATTGTGGATGCGGCCGAGCACGTAGATGCCGATCATCAGCGAAAGCGCCATCATGAAGCCCGGTACGACGCCGGCGAGGAACAGCGCGCCGACCGACGTGCCGGAAACCAGCGCGTAGATCACC
>JBBRXI010000352.1:0-2932 GCA_038248575.1 Burkholderiales bacterium
TGATCGAGGAAATCATCCGGCCGGTATTGCCCAAGGAACTGCTCTCCGAGAAGACGCGCTACCTGGTCAACCCGACCGGCCGCTTCGTCGTCGGCGGTCCGCACGGCGACTGCGGCCTGACTGGTCGCAAGATCATCGTCGATAGCTACGGCGGCACCGCGCGTCACGGCGGCGGCGCCTTTTCGGGCAAAGATCCGTCCAAGGTCGACCGGTCGGCCGCCTACGCCGCGCGCTACGTCGCCAAGAACATCGTCGCTGCCGGCCTCGCCGACCGCTGCGAAGTGCAGATCGCCTACGCCATCGGCGTCGCCAAGCCGGTGTCGCTGTTGGTCGAAACCTTTGGCACCGGCAAGATCAGCGACGAGAAAATCGTCGCCCTCGTCGGCCAGCATTTCGACCTGCGCCCGAAAGGCATTATCCAGACCCTCGACCTGCTGCGCCCGATCTACGCCAAAACCGCAGCCTACGGCCACTTCGGCCGCGAAGAGCCCGAGTTCACCTGGGAAGCGATCGACAAGGCGCAAGCACTCAAGGCCGACGCCGGCCTCTGAGACGACTCACCACCGAGAAAGGGCCGCAAGGCCCTTTCTGCCTTAAGACAAAGTAATATGTCTTTCCCGGTTCTCTCGACATGCGGACATGCTAAAAAAAATCAGCGTGGAACAACTCATCGTCGGCATGTACCTGGAGGAATTTTGCGGCTCGTGGATGGAGCATCCGTTCTGGCGCAATTCCTTTGTCATCGCTGACGCCAGGGACGTCGAAGCCGTTCGCGCGAGCAGCATCAAGGAAGTCTGGATCGACAGCGACAAGGGACTCGACGTCACGACCGAGGTCCGCGCAGTTTCGCTCGCCGAAGCCGCAGCGCAAGCCGACGCCGAGCTCGTAGCGGCCAACGCGCCGGCGCACGCCGCCCCGGCAATCTCGCTGGCACGCGAACTGGTGCAGGCAGCGAAAATCTGCGCCTCGGCGCAGCAAGCGGTCGCGACAATGTTCGACGAGGCGCGGCTCGGCAAGGCCGTCAGCAGCGAAAACGCCAAGCAACTCGTCGCCGAGATATCGGATTCGATCAGTCGTAACCCGTCAGCACTGATCAGCCTGGCACGCCTGAAGACCGCCGACGACTACACCTATATGCATTCGGTGGCGGTGTGCGCGCTAATGATCGCGCTCGCCAGGCAACTCGGCCTCGACGCCGAAGCGACGCGCTCGGCCGGAACCGCCGGGCTGCTGCACGACCTCGGCAAAGCCTTGATGCCGATTGATCTCCTCAACAAGCCCGGCAAACTCACGGCCGAGGAATTCATGATCATCAAAACGCATCCGGTCGAAGGTCACAAGCTCTTGCGCGAGCGTTCCGGCGCCGACGCGATCGCGCTCGACGTCGTCCTGCGCCATCACGAAAAACCCGATGGCTCGGGTTACCCGGACGGCCTCAAGGATGGTGAAATCAGCCTCTTTGCGAAGATGGGCGCGGTCTGCGACGTTTATGACGCGATCACCTCGAACCGCGCCTACAAAAGCGGCTGGGATCCGGCCGAATCGCTGCGCAAGATGGCCGAATGGACAAACGGCCATTTCGATCAGCGGGTATTTCAGGCGTTCGTAAGGAGTGTCGGCATCTATCCGATTGGCTCGCTGGTCAGGCTCAAGTCAGGACGGCTCGGCATCGTCATCGACCAGGTCGGAAAATCGCTGCTGACCCCGCGCATCAAGGTTTTTTATTCGACGCGCGGACAGGCGCGCATCAAGCCGGAAATTATCGACCTCTCGCGCGACGGTCGCAACGACGAGATCGTCCACCGCGAAGATCCCGCCACGTGGGACTTTCCCGACCTCGACGCGATGTGGCTCGCTCAGTAAGCTGGCGAATGATCGGCCAGCTTTTCGTATTCATCGTCGAGCCCGTGGCGTTTTTACGCTGGACACTCCGAGTTTGACGTCGAGAAATTCGCGTATAATCAACGTCGATCCGAGGGGCGCTGCAAAACTGTCACTCAGTTTGAGGCTCGGAACCGTAAACGGCGCTCATCCCTAAAACCCGTGCCGGGCACGGAGGCCGGGTGAGCGTGAACCTCAGCACAGCACGCCACCGTCCCCGCTCCCGGCCACAGTGACCAAGGAGTCCTGCCGTGGCTGAAAAATTCACCGACTACGTTATCGCCGACCTCGCCCTCGCCAATTGGGGACGCAAGGAAATTCGCATCGCCGAAACCGAAATGCCGGGCCTGATGGCGATCCGCGAAGAGTTCGCGCCGATCCAGGCCTTGAAGGGCGCGCGCATCACCGGTTCGCTGCATATGACGATCCAGACCGCGGTGCTGATCGAGACGCTGACCGCGCTCGGCGCCCAGGTGCGCTGGGCCTCGTGCAATATCTTCTCGACGCAGGACCACGCTGCCGCGGCGATCGCTGCGCAGGACATCCCGGTGTTCGCCGTCAAGGGCGAATCGCTCGCCGATTACTGGGATTACACGCACCGCATCTTTGACTGGCCAGCTGAAAACGGCGTGGCGATCTACTCGAACATGATTCTCGACGACGGCGGCGACGCGACGTTGCTCCTGCACCTCGGTGCGCGCGCTGAGAAAGACATTACGGTGATCGCCAAGCCGACCTCCGAAGAAGAGACCATCCTCTTCGCCGCGATCCGTGCCAAGCTGAAAACCGATCCCACCTGGTACTCGGTCCGCCTCGCGGCAATCAAAGGCGTCACCGAAGAGACGACCACCGGCGTGCACCGCTTGTATCAGATGCATCAGCGCGGCGACCTCAAATTCCCGGCCATCAACGTCAACGATTCGGTCACCAAGTCGAAGTTCGACAACCTCTACGGCTGCCGCGAATCGCTCGTCGACGGCATCAAGCGCGCCACCGACGTCATGATCGCCGGCAAGGTCGCGCTGATCGCCGGTTACGGCGACGTCGGCAA
>JBBRXI010000353.1:0-2926 GCA_038248575.1 Burkholderiales bacterium
GGCCGCCGGGGCCAGCCAACCACTCGCGTCCCTTGAGCATCCCATTCCAGTACAGCCACGGCAGAAAATCAGCTTTGAGCATCCAAGACAGTCGATTAGCCTTGGTGCCGTCAATCAGCCAAGTCGGGAAGCTTCGAGCAGGTGATCCGAATACTGCTGTTCCCAACGCACCATCGCCGGCACCACCTTATCCTTTTCCATACGGCTGTCGGCGGCCTGCGGGGCCGCCGCAGCAAGGCTCGCGTACATCGATGCGCCGACGCTGTAAATGTCGCTCCATGGGCCGAGCAACTCGCGGCGGCGGTAATGCTCGGGCGAGGCAAAGCCCGGTGTGTACATCGGTTTTAACATTGGCGTATCGCTCGCCAGTGTCTGCCGTGCGGCGCCAAAATCGATAAGCACCGGAGAATAATCGTTGCGCATATAAATATTCGATGGCTTGAGATCGAGGTGCAACAGTTTGTGCGAATGCACTTCGCGCAATCCGTTAAGCAGCTTGGTAAACACGTTGCGAATGAAGTTTTCGGTGATTACCGGTCGGTTCTTCTGGATGAATTCCTGCAGCGTGCGCCCCATCTCATATTCCATAACCATATAGACGGTGTCGTTGGCGCGAAAGAAGTTCAGAACTCTAATGACATTGGGGTGTGAGAGCTTGGCCAGCGCGCGGCCTTCCTCGAAAAAACATTTCATGCCGTAGCGGAAGGCCGGCAGGTGCTCTTCGCTGATCATCGGCTTTATTTCACCTGCGCCGCGCAGGGCAAGGCTGTTGGGCAGGTATTCCTTGATGGCGACGACGCGCCCTTGCTGATCGGTCGCCAGATAGACGATCGAAAATCCGCCCAGCGAAAGCTGATGCTCGATCCGATATTCATCGAGTTGAAAGCCGGACGGAAGGGCGTGATTTGCTTGTTGCGCCATCGGTGGGGAAGCTATCATGTGGTTTTTGGCCATTCTCGGGCTTTGGCCATGGGCTGTAAAGCAGGCTGCTCGCCGATTGTCCCAACTTACAGGATTCACATGATACATAGCATGACCGGATATGCCGCAAGAACACTCGATGTCGAGTGTGGCGCGTTGCATATCGAACTCAAAAGCGTGAATTCGCGCTACCTCGATTTCCAGTTTCGCGTCTGCGAAGAAGTGCGTGCCGTGGAGCCGGCCTTGCGCGAGTTGTTTGCCGGGCGTCTCGCGCGCGGCAAACTGGAATGCCGTCTGAGTTTCGCCCCGGCGACCGCGCGCGCGCAATTGCTGACGCTCAACGCCGATTTGTTGTCGCGCCTCAGCGCGTTCCAGGCGCAGGTACACAGTGCCCTGCCGCTCGCCGCGCCGCTTGCTGTCGGCGAGGTTCTGCGCTGGCCGGGAATGTTTGGCGACGACACGCTCGACCTCGAAGCGCTGATTCCGGCATCGTTGGCGCTGGCGCGCGACGCGCTTGCCGACTTTACCGCCAGCCGCGCGCGCGAAGGCGAAAAGCTCGCGGCAGTCATCCTCGAGCGCGTTACCGACATGCGCGCGCTCGTCCGTGAAGTCGCACCGCGGATCCCGGCAGCACAGGCGGCGTTCCAGGACAAACTCAAACAACGCCTTGTCGATGCCGTCGGCTCAGCCGACGACGAGCGAATCCGTCAGGAAGTCGCCGTCTTTGCCGTGCGCATCGACGTCGCCGAAGAACTCGCCCGGCTGTCGACGCACCTTGACGAAGTCGAGCGCGTCATAAAGGCCGGCGGCGCGAGCGGCAAGCGTCTCGATTTCCTGATGCAGGAGCTCAACCGAGAAGCCAATACCCTCGGTTCGAAGTCGGTGGTCAGCGAAGTTTCGCAGACGGCGATGGAACTCAAACTGCTCATCGAACAGATGCGCGAGCAAATCCAGAACCTCGAGTAGCGCGCGAGCGCAGACCAGCGCTGGCCGGTGCAAGAAACGAAAACGTTGTTTAACCGTCCGCAGACCAGCCGCCAGCACGCCTTTGCGGGTTACTATTTGTGGTTGTCGATGGGTACTGGCGCAGAGGATGGTTCGATAGACCAAGGTGCCGGTCGCGTCGAATGCCAACTTTTGGCCGATCAATTGAGGAGTGGATATGACGAGTGGCAATTACGTGGCTAGCGAAAAACGCTATGACTCAATGCCGTACAAGCGCGTCGGCGGCAGCGGGCTCGTCCTGCCGGCGCTTTCGCTCGGGCTGTGGCAGAACTTTGGCGCGAATGCCGATCGGGCGACCGCGCGCGCCTTGCTGCTGCATGCCTTCGATCTGGGCATCACGCATTTTGATCTGGCCAACAACTACGGACCGCCGGCGGGGGCTGCCGAGTCTTTTCTCGGCGACCTGCTGACCAACGACCTTGCGCCCTATCGCGATGAGTTGATCATCTCGACCAAGGCTGGTTATCGCCAATGGCCCGGCCCCTATGGTCAAGGCAGTTCGCGCAAGAGTCTGCTCGCCAACCTCGATCAGAGCCTGAAGCGCATGAAAATCGACTACGTCGATATTTTCTATTCACACCGCTTCGATCCCGACGTGCCGCTCGAGGAGACGATGCGGGCGCTCGCTTCGGCCGTGCAGCAGGGAAAAGCGTTGTACGTCGGCATCTCCTCGTATTCGGCGAAGAAGACGCGTGAAGCGGCGGCGCTGCTCCGGGAAATGGGCACGCCGTGCATCATTCACCAGCCCTCGTACTCAATGTTCAATCGCTGGATCGAGCAAGACTTGCTCGCGGCGCTCGCCGACGAGGCCATCGGCAGCATCGTTTTCTCGCCGCTCGCGCAGGGCCTGCTCACTGGGAAATATCTCGGCGGCGTTCCGGCCGATTCGCGCAAGGCCAAGGGCGCGCCCGCGTTTCGCGACAACTACGTGACGCCGGACAACCTGCAAAAGATAGCCCAGCTTGGCAAGATCGCTGAGCGGCGAGGTCAGTCGCTGGCA
>JBBRXI010000354.1:0-2912 GCA_038248575.1 Burkholderiales bacterium
CGTGATTCTCGGCATTTTGGCCGCCACCGCGCTGCCAAAGTTTATTGATATCTCATCCGAAGCCGGCACCGCCGCGACCAAGGGCGTCGCCGGCGCACTGGCCTCGGCGACGGCGATCAACTACGCGGCAAAAGCGGCCGGCACGTCGGGGACTGTGAGTCTGAGCGGCGATAATGCGACTACTTGTTCGCAAGGCGCACTGGGAGGGCTCCTCACCGGCGTTGCTCTGATCAACTCACCCACTGCCCCCACCGATGCCGACACCTTCATGATTGGAGCCGGAACGGGCGCTCCTGCAGTGGGCTGCTCAGGCAACGCCGGTGGCGCCACCAAGTGCACGCTCACCGGTTACAAGGGCCTGTCTTATCAAGCGACGGTGATCTGTACCGGTTGATGTCGGCGCGGCTGCTCAGGCTCGCGGCCTGGCCCGGCGACCGGTCAGGCAGCTGGCGCTAGCCTGAACGTCGGGCGAACCCTCCCGGGTTCGCCCCTCGCCCAGCGACGACTGCGGGCCTTGCGCCAGATAGCGTGACAGCTCGCGCTGCGTGCGCGCGCCAGCGGACGCACCGGCAATTTACGCCAACAAGGGTACCGAATGGACGGCAGACATCAGCGTTCCCGCAGGGCCTGCGCCGCCGGGTTTACACTCGTCGAGCTGATCGCCGTTCTCGTCGTCGTCGGCGTCCTGGCGTTCGTCGTCGTGCCGCGCTATACCAGCGGCGGTTTTGACGAGCGCGGCTTTCGCGACGCGGTGAAGTCGACGCTCCAGCATGCGCGGCGCACCGCCATCGCCAGTCGCCGTTATGTCTGCGTGACGGTAACGCCGGGCACCGGCGCCGCCGGAAACCTTGCCGTGACGATCGATACCACAGCACCCGAAGGCGCCGCGGCGGTCGACTGCAGCACGACACCACCCGGCGCGGCACTGCCGCTGCCGTCGCCCGGCGACGGGTGCACACCCGCTGTTGCGAATCAGTTGTGCGCGCCGGCGAGCGTCGTACTGACACTGGTCGGCAGCAACGTGATCTTTGACCCGCTCGGCGTTCCCGTTACGGCGGCAAAAGTCGCCGCCGGCGCGCTCGCCGTCACGGTGAATGGCCTGCCGATCAGCATCACCCCGCTGACCGGGTGGATACAATGACGCGATCGGGGCGTCATGGAGCGGGCGGCGCGGCGGCCGAACCGGCCGGCTCGGCTCAGCGCGGCTTGTCGCTGATCGAACTGATCGTTTTCATCGTCATCGTGTCGGTGGCGCTCGCGGGCTTGCTCTCGGTCTTCAACATCAGCGCCAAAGCGAGCGCCGACCCGATGATCCGCAAGCAGGCGCTGACCGTCGCTGAAGGGATGCTCGAAGAAGTGCTGAGCAAGGACTACGAAAACGACCCGGCCGACGCGTCAAATACCAGCGCGACGCTCGGCTGCACGATCAATTCGCCGGCGCCGGCGCCGCAGTGCCGACCGAACACCGTCCTTGATCGCGCCAACTACAACGACGTCGATGATTACCAGACCTGGAATCAGGGCGTGGTTCAACTCGACGGCAATCCGGCGCCGATTCTCACCGCCTATCGCGTCAGTGTCACGGTGGCGGCGTCATCGCTCGGCGGGCTTGCTGGCAAACAAGTGACGGTGAGCGTCTCCGGGGGCGGAGAAACGATCGTGGTGCGCGGCTTCAGGGCAAATATTCAATGATACGCAAGCGCCACGCCCCCGCGATGGCCCGCGGATTCACGCTCATCGAGGCGGTCATCGTCATCGTCATCAGCGGCATCGTCGCGGCGATCGTCGCGCTGTTCATCCGCTCGCCGGTCGAGGGCTACGTTGATACCGTCGTGCGCAGTGAATTGACCGAGGCCGCTGACACGGCGTTGCGCCGTGTCGCGCGCGACGTGCGCGCCGCGCTGCCGAATTCGCTACGTGCCGGCACCACTAGCTCATGCTTTGAATTCCTGCCGGTGGTCGGCGGTGGGCGCTACCGGGTTGCGCAGAGCGCTGCTCCGCCAACCGGCGACATCCTCGATTTTACATCGAACGACAACTCGTTTGACGTGCTCGCCAGCGTCGGTTTGCCGCCGCCCGGTGCGGTGTCACCGGCGACTTATCCGGATAGTCACTTCGTCGTTATTTATAACCTCGGCATACCCGGCGCTGACGCTTACGCTAACTTCTTGGTGAAGTCGCCGATCGCTACGTCATCGACGGCCGAGACGATTACGCTGAACGCACACGCACAGGCGTTCCCGTTCGAGTCGCCGGGAATGCGCTTTCAGGTTATCGCCCCAAAATCGGTGGCCTACTCGTGTGCCAACGGCGCGCTGCGCCGATCGGAGCAGAAGATCTCAGCAGCGCCGTTGGACTGCCCGGCGAGCGGACCGATTCTGGTCGGCAACGTCGATTGCGCCCAAAGCGCTTTCGAATACGCGCCGGCGGCGGCGCAGCGCAACGGGCTGCTGACCATGAGACTGGTGCTCACCGCGCCCGGCGCGCGCGGCGTTGCGCAAACGATTTCGCTCTACCAGGAGGTGCATGTTGACAACACCCCCTGACAACATTCGTCGGCACGGCGGCTTTGCCCTCATTTCGGCAATTTTTCTGCTCGTCACGCTGGCCGCGCTGGGCGCTTTCATTGCCGTCGTGACGACCACGGCGCAGATCGGCAGCGCGCTCGACCTGGCCGTCGTGCGTAGTTATTTCGCGGCGCGTGCCGGCGCCGAATGGGGCGCGGCGAAAACCCTAGACCCCACGTTTTGCGCCGCCAATCCCAGCCGCAATATCGGCATGCTCGACGGCGTTGCGATCACCGTGTTATGTACTACGGTCGCAGCGGGCAATGCGGTCGAGCAGGGGCTCGGGCGGATTTATTTGGTGACCGCGACCGCATGCACCCACCCACAGCCGGATACGTCGTGTCC
>JBBRXI010000355.1:0-2905 GCA_038248575.1 Burkholderiales bacterium
ATTTTCGGCTTCATGGACCCCTGGTCGGACGCGTTCGGCCGTGGGTACCAGCTCTCGCACGCGCTGATCGCCTTCGGGCGCGGCGAGTTGTTCGGCGTCGGTCTCGGCGCCAGTGTCGAAAAACTGTTCTATTTGCCCGAAGCGCATACCGATTTTCTGCTCGCCGTGATCGCCGAGGAACTTGGTTTTGCCGGCGTCGTCGTGGTCATCGTTCTTTTCGGCCTGATCATCCAACGCGCCTTCGTCATCGGCCGCCAAGCCGTGGCCTTCGAACGCCTCTACCCGGCGCTTGTCGCGCAGGGCATCGGCATCTGGTTGGGCGTCCAGGGCTTCATCAATATGGGCGTCAACATGGGTTTGCTGCCAACCAAGGGGCTGACGCTGCCGCTGATGAGCTTCGGCGGATCGGGAATCCTGGTCAACTGCGTCGCCCTGGCGATCCTCCTCAGAGTCGATTGGGAAAACAGGCAGCTGATGCGCGGAGGCAAACTGTGAAGTCCCCGGCGCTCATTCATCAGTTGGCTGTTTCGGCGAAGGCTAACTTGCGCAGCAAGTTAAGCGCGCAGCGCGGCCGCAGCCAAAATAGGCGCTCGGCGGCTCAGGATGCACGGTGCGCCCGTGTCTAAGACCATCCTCATCATGGCCGGCGGCACCGGCGGTCACGTCTTCCCTGGCTTGGCCGTCGCCGAGCTGATGAAAGCCGGCGGCTGGCGAGTGGTCTGGATGGGCAATCCGCACGGCATGGAAGCGCGTCTCGTGCCGGCGCGCGGCTACGAGATGGCCTGGGTGCGCTTCGCTGCGCTGCGCGGCAAGGGGCTGTTGCGCAAGCTGCTGCTGCCGCTGGCGCTGCTCTCCGGCTTCTGGCAGGCGCGGCGCGAAATCCGCCGCGTCAGGCCGGACGTCGTTCTCGGCATGGGTGGCTATATCAGCTTCCCGGGCGGCATGATGGCCGTCCTGCTCGGCTGTCCGCTGGTCATCCACGAACAGAACGCGGTTGCCGGACTGGCCAACCGGGTGCTCGCCAGAATCGCCGCGCGCGTTCTCTGCGGTTTTCCGCAGGCCTTGCCGAACAGCGCCTGGGTCGGCAATCCGGTCCGCGCGGAAATCGCTCGCCTCGCGGTGCCAGCCGAACGTTTCGCCGACCGTCTGCCGGCCGAATTGCCGCTCCGCCTGCTCGTCCTCGGCGGCAGCCTCGGCGCTGCGGCGATCAATGAAATGGTACCCCAGGGGCTGGCGCTGATCGGCCCCGACGAACGCCCGCAGGTCGTCCATCAGGCCGGTGAAAAGCACCTCGCAACCTTGCAGGCGAACTACGCGGCAGCTGGTGTGCAGGCCAACTGCGTTGCCTTTATCGACGACATGGCCGGCGCCTACGAATGGGCCGACCTCGTCGTTTGCCGCGCCGGCGCGCTGACCGTCGCCGAACTCGCGGCGGCCGGCGTGGCGAGCATTCTCGTGCCTTACCCGTCGGCGGTTGACGACCACCAGACGGCGAACGCCAGATTTCTCGCCAACGCCGGCGGCGCGATCCTGCTGGCGCAGGGCGAGATGACGCCTGAATCGGTTGGCCTGATCCGCAACTACACGCGCGGCCAGATGCTGCAGATGGCCGAGCGTGCGCGCGCCATGGCGATGCCCGAGGCCGCCGCCGACGTCGCGCGGGTGTGTGAGGAACTCGTCAAATGACGATTAAATTAAGCGCCTGTAAAAGGTCCAAACCATGAAGCATAAAGTCAAGAACATCCACTTCGTCGGCGTCGGCGGCTCGGGGATGAGCGGCATCGCCGAGGTGCTGGTCAACCTCGGCTTTTCGGTAAGCGGCTCGGATCTGGCCGACAACGCGACGACGCGCCGCCTCGCCGGCCTCGGCATCCGCGTCTCGACGGGCCACGCCGCTAGGAATATCGACGGCGCCGACGCCGTCGTCGTGTCGACCGCGGTGGCGTCCGACAACGCCGAAGTCATCGCCGCGCGCGCGCTCAACATTCCCGTCGTTCCGCGCGCGCAGATGCTCGCCGAACTGATGCGTCTGAAGCAGGGCATCGCGGTCGCCGGAACGCACGGCAAGACGACGACGACGAGTCTGATCGCGTCGATCCTCGCCGAGGGTGGCATGGATCCGACCTTCGTCATCGGCGGCCGCCTCAACGCGGCGGGCGCCAACGCCCGCCTCGGCTCGGGCGAATTCATCGTCGTCGAGGCCGACGAGTCGGACGCCTCCTTCCTCTTCCTGTCGCCGGCCATATCGATCGTCACCAATATCGACGCCGACCATATGGAAACCTACGGCCACGACTTCAGCCGGCTAAAGCAGGCCTTCGTCGATTTCCTCCAGCGCCTGCCGTTCTACGGCGTCGCCGTGGTCTGTGTCGACGACGCCAACGTGCGAGAAATTCTGCCGCAGATCAGCAAGCAGATCGTCAGCTACGGCTTCGACGAATCGGCCACGGTGCGCGCCGAAAATGTCCGCGCCGAAGGCGGGCAAATGCATTTCGAGTGCGTGCGCGTTAACGGCTCGACGACGCGCTATCCGGTAACGCTTAACCTCCCCGGTCGGCACAACGTGCTCAACGCGCTGGCGGCAATCGCCGTCGCCACCGAAGTCGGCGTGTCCGACCAGGCGATCGCCAAGGCGCTCGCCGAGTTTACCGGCGTCGGTCGGCGCTTCCAGCGCTACGGCGAGGTGGCTCTCACCGGTGGTGGCGTCTTTACGCTGGTGGACGACTACGGTCACCATCCGGCCGAGATGAAGGCGACGATCGCTGCGGCGCGTGGCGCCTTTCCCGGCCGCCGCCTGCTGCTCGCCTTCCAGCCGCACCGCTACACGCGCACGCGCGACTGTTTCGAGGACTTCGTCAATGTCCTGGGCGGCGTCGATGCGCTGCTGCTCGCCGAGGTTTATGCC
>JBBRXI010000356.1:0-2903 GCA_038248575.1 Burkholderiales bacterium
CACCGGGCATGCGTAGCGCGGTGATGTCATTGATCATCGCTGCGCCGTGCGCAATCGCCGCACGCATGACCTCGGGCTTGTAGCTGTCGACCGAGATCGGAACGCCACAACCGGCAAGCGCGTCGAGCGCCGGCAAAAGGCGGGCGAGTTCTTCGTCGACGGAGGTGGGAATGGCGCCCGGACGCGACGATTCGGCGCCGAGGTCGAGCAGATCGGCGCCGGCGGCGATCTGCTCGCGCGCGCGGGCGATCGCCCGCACCGAGTCGCTCGCCAGGCCATCGCCCGAAAACGAATCGGGGGTCAGATTGACGATGCCCATCAGTAGCGGGCGATCGAGCGACAGCAGAAACTTCCCGCAGCGCAGCGCTGCGGGAGAGGACAGGGGCGATACGGGCGGCTCAGACAGGGGCATGATTTCTGGCGAAAAAAAACCGGGGGAGTTGTGCTCCCCCGGCGTCATTGAGCGGGCTGCTTCAGGCCGGTGCGATGACCGTCGGCGCGCCATCGGGCGGCGTATCGCCAGGACTGCTCGCCTTCGGCGTTGGCATTTTCGGCGGGCGGGGCGCCTTGCCTTCCATGATGTCGTTGATCTGATCGGCGTCAATCGTCTCGAGTTCGAGCAGCGCGGCGGCCATCGCTTCGACCTTGTCGCGATTGTCTTCAAGCAGCTTGCGCGCCAGCGCGTACTGCTCGTCGATGATACGACGGATTTCGGCGTCGACTTTTTCCATCGTCGCTTCGGACATGTTCTTGTGCGTCGTCACGGAGCGGCCGAGAAATATTTCGCCTTCGTTTTCCCCATAGACCATGATGCCGAGCGCGTCGGACATGCCGTAGCGCGTAACCATGTCGCGCGCCATCTGCGTTGCGCGCTCAAAGTCGTTCGACGCGCCGGTCGTCATCTGGTGCATGAACAGTTCTTCGGCGATGCGGCCGCCAAAGAGCACGGCGATGCGGCTCATCAGATAAACGCGGTCGTAGGAATACCGATCCTCTTCCGGCAATTGCATGGTCAACCCGAGCGCACGGCCGCGCGGAATGATCGTAACCTTATGCACCGGGTCCGATTTCGGGACGAGCTTGGCGACGACCGCGTGTCCCGATTCGTGATAGGCCGTGTTGCGCTTTTCTTCCTCGTTCATGACCATGCTACGGCGCTCGGCGCCCATCAGGATCTTGTCCTTGGCTTTCTCGAAGTCTTCCATGTCGACGAGGCGCTTGCTCGAACGCGCGGCGAACAGGGCCGCTTCGTTGACCAGGTTGGCGAGGTCGGCGCCGGACATGCCGGGCGTACCGCGCGCCAGGATGTCGGCCTTGACGTCAGGCGACAGCGGCACCTTGCGCATGTGCACGAGGAGAATCTGCTCGCGGCCGCGGATATCGGGCAGCGGAACGACGACCTGGCGGTCGAAGCGGCCCGGACGCATCAGTGCCGGGTCAAGGACGTCAGGTCGGTTTGTTGCGGCGATGACGATGACGCGGACGCTCGCCTCAAAGCCGTCCATTTCGACAAGCATCTGATTCAGGGTCTGTTCGCGTTCGTCGTTGCCGCCGCCGAGGCCGGCGCCGCGCTGGCGGCCGACCGCGTCGAGCTCGTCGATGAAAATGATGCACGGCGCGTGTTTCTTGGCGTTTTCGAACATGTCGCGAACGCGCGCGGCGCCGACGCCGACGAACATTTCGACGAAGTCAGAACCGGATATCGAGAAAAACGGTACTTTCGCTTCGCCGGCAATCGCCTTGGCGAGCAAAGTCTTGCCGGTACCCGGGTTGCCAACGAGCAGAACACCTTTCGGAATTCGCCCGCCGAGTTTCTGAAACTTGGTCGGATCGCGCAGGAAATCGACAAGTTCGGCTAGTTCTTCCTTGGCTTCGTCGCAGCCGGCGACGTCGGCGAAGGTGATGCTGTTGGTGGACTCGTCAAGCAACCGCGCCTTGCTCTTGCCAAACGAGAAGGCGCCGCCACGTCCGCCACCCTGCATCTGGCGCATGAAAAATACCCAGACGCCGATCAGTAGCAGCATCGGGAACCAGCTCACGAAGATATTCATCAGGAAGGACTGCTCTTCCTCAGGCTTGGCTTCGACCTTGACGCCGTATTTCAGGAGGTCGGATACCATCCACAGGTCAGGCGGCGCGTAGGACGTCAGCTTGCGGCCGTCGCTCGTCGTCGCCTTGAGTATGCGGCCTTCGATGACCACTTTCGAGATCGACCCGCGACCGACTTCCTCCATGAACTGGGAGTACTCCATCGAGGCTTGAGCAACTTGACGCGTATTAAACTGGTTGAAGACCGTCATCAGGACCAGCCCGATGACCAGCCACACAGCCATATTCTTGAACATGTTATTCAATGCTGCACCTCTTCTCGTTGCTCCCCAGGGATCCCTGAAGAAAAAGTATCGTCTGCGACAGCCTCATTCTAAACCTTCTCGCCAGCTTCAGGCGGCGTCACGCCAGCCTTGAGGCCCTTGCCGAGGAGATAAACTTCGGCACTGCGATCACGCGACGCTTCCGGCTTGCGCGAGACGACGGTCCGGAAAACCTGCCTCATCTCGCGCACGAAATCATCGTAGCCGTAACCTTGAAAAACTTTGACCAGAAACGCTCCGTCAGGTTTCAGCCAATCGCGCGAAAAAGCCAGCGCCAGTTCGGCCAGATCCATCACCCTCGCCTGATCCGAAATGAGGATGCCTGACATATTGGGGGCCATGTCGGAAAGCACAAGCCCCACTTTCTTGCCGGCCAGCCTTGTCTCGAGCTGGTGGAGCAGGCACTCGTCACGAAAATCCCCCTGCATGAATTCGACCCCCGGCAAGGGCTCCATTTCGAGCAGGTCGAGCGCAACGATGCGACCCTTGCCCTGCAGGCGTTTGGCGGCAACCTGCGACCAGCCGCCCGGC
>JBBRXI010000357.1:0-2897 GCA_038248575.1 Burkholderiales bacterium
ATAGGCGGCTTGATGAAAATGCTGAATCAGTCACGGCAATTCGGTGACTACCTGGCCGAGTTGCGGGTTCAGTTCAAGCCGAAGCGGAATTTCATCAAGTTGGTGGACGAACTTTCCCGGCTCGACGAGCGGGTATCGCCGATGAGGGTTGTGATTAACAACAAATAAAATCAAGAGGATGCACAGATTATGCTGCTCATGATCGACAACTACGACTCCTTTACCTACAACATCGTCCAGTACTTCGGCGAGTTGGGGCAGGAGGTGCGCGTGTTTCGCAACGACGCGATTTCGCTCGCCGAGATCGCCGAACTCGACCCCGAGTACCTGGTCATTTCGCCCGGTCCCGGAACGCCGGCGCAGGCCGGGATATCGCTCGCGGCGATCGGCGAATTCGCCGGCAAGATTCCGCTGCTCGGCGTCTGTCTCGGTCACCAGGCGATCGGCGAAGCCTTCGGCGGGCGCGTTGTGCACGCCAAGCGTTTGATGCACGGCAAGGTCTCGGCGATCCATCACCGCGACGTCGGGCTCTTCCGCGGCATCCCGGAGCCCGTTTCCTGTACGCGTTATCACTCGCTGGCGGTCGACCGCGAATCGCTGCCCGATACGCTGCAGATCACCGCCTGGACCGACGACGGCGAGATCATGGGCCTTCGCCACCAGAGCCTTGCCGTCGAGGGCGTGCAGTTTCACCCCGAATCGATTCTCACCGAGCACGGCCACGATATGCTCGCCAACTTTCTCAAGGAACACGCCCGATGAAGCCACAGGAGGCCCTGACCCGGGTCATCGAACACCGCGAAATCTTCCACGATGAAATGGTTTCGCTGATGCGCCAGATCATGCGCGGCGAAGTCTCGCCGGTGATGACCGCGGCAATCCTTACCGGCCTGCGCGTCAAGAAAGAGACGGTCGGCGAGATCGCCGCCGCGGCGCAGGTCATGCGCGAACTGTCAACGCGCATCGAGGTCGCCGACAATTCGCGCTTTGTCGACATCGTCGGCACCGGCGGCGACGGCGCGCACACCTTCAACATCTCGACCGCGTCGATGTTTGTCGCCGCCGCGGCCGGGGCGCGGGTCGCCAAGCACGGCAACCGCAGCGTTTCGTCGAGCTCGGGCAGCGCCGACGTGCTCGAAGCGCTCGGCGCCAACATCCAGCTCGCGCCGGCGCAGGTTGCCGAATGTCTGGCGGCGACCGGGATCGGCTTCATGTTCGCGCCCAACCACCACTCGGCGATGAAGAACGTCGCGCCGATCCGCCGCGAAATGGCCGTGCGCACGGTATTCAACATCCTCGGGCCGCTGACCAACCCGGCCGGCGCGCCCAACACGCTGCTCGGCGTTTTCCACCCGGATCTTGTCGGCATCCTCGTGCGCGTCATGGAGCGTTTGGGCGCCAAGCACGTCCTCGTCGTCCATGGCCGCGACGGAATGGACGAAGTCTCGCTCGGCGCGGCGACGCTGGTCGGCGAATTGAAAGACGGCGTGGTCAGCGAATACGAGATCCATCCCGAAGACTTCGGCCTGCACATGGCGTCCAATCGCGGCCTGCGCGTCGGCAACGCCGAAGAGTCAAAAGCCATGCTGCTCTCGGCGCTGGCCAATACGCCGGGAACGGCGCGCGAGATCGTCGTGCTCAACGCCGGCACCGCGCTCTACGCGGCCAACGTCGCGACGTCGATCGGCGACGGAATTGACCTTGCGCGTGAAGCGATCGGGAGCGGCGCGGCGCGCGCCAAGCTCGACGAATTCGTCCGCTGCACGCAGGCTTTATCGGCATAATCCAAAAATACACGGGGGCGCAGCTGAACTGCGTGATTTTTGTACCAGAGAACTGAAAGGAGACCCGCATGTCCCTGCCAAAAACCGCAAATGGCATTGACACCGCCGCTTACCTGGCGTGGGAAGAAACGCAGCCGGGCCGCAACGAATACATCGCCGGCGAGGTTTTCGCCATGGTCGGCGTTCGTCAGTCGCACAACGTCACGACCGGTAATGTCTATAGCGCGCTGCGCCGCGAACTCAAGGGCAGCCCCTGCCGGGTCTTCATCGAATCGGTAAAGACCCGGGTCGAGGCTGCCGACTGCTTCTTCTATCCCGATGTCGTTGTCAGCTGCGATCCGCGCGACCGGCTGACCCCCGAATACCTGAGTCATCCCGTGCTGGTTGTTGAGGTGCTGTCCGCTTCGACCGCGGCCTTTGACCGCGGCGCCAAGTTCGCCGCCTACCGCAAGCTCGACAGCCTGCGCGATTTCGCCCTGATCGACGTCGCCGCGCAGCGCGTCGAGGTTTTCCGGCGCAACGATGAAAACCACTGGGTGCTGTACGACTATGGCGTCGGCGAGCGCGTTGAACTGGCCTCGCTGTCACTGCATCTCGATGTTGACGAACTCCTTGATGACACTGCTGAAGCCCCGCCCGATCCGATCACGCCGCCGGCCGAAGCCGCGCGCGAGACACCCTGAAAGACCAGCCTTGAGCGACATCCTCAACAAGATCCTCGCCGTCAAGCGGCGCGAAGTCGCTGCGGCAAGCGCAGTGAAACCGATCTCCGATCTGCGCGGCGAAGCCAAAGCGCAGTCGATCCCGCGTGATTTCGTCGGCGCCATCCGCGCAAAAATTGGCGCCGGGCAGCCGGCGGTGATCGCCGAAATCAAGAAAGCCAGCCCGTCGAAGGGCGTTCTGCGCGCCGACTTCCGGCCGGCCGAGATCGCCGCCGACTACGCCGCGCACGGCGCCGCCTGCCTGTCGGTACTCACCGACCGCGAGTTCTTTCAGGGCGCGCCCGAGGTTCTGCAGGCGGCGCGCGCTGCCTGCGACCTGCCGGTGCTGCGCAAAGACTTCATCGTCGATGAATATCAGCTTTTCGAGGCGCGCGCGATGGGCGCCGACGCG
>JBBRXI010000358.1:0-2886 GCA_038248575.1 Burkholderiales bacterium
CGCCGCAAACCTTTGACGCATCGACAATCAACATTGCAGGAGATGTTTCATGGCGCGCGTTCTTATTACCGGTGGTGCCGGCTTCATCGGTTCGAATCTTGTTACGGCTCTGCACACGAAAGGCTACGAGATTACCGTACTCGACAACCTGTCCGAGCAAATTCACGGTCGCGACCCAGAATCCTCGCCGCTCTTCCGGTCGATGCGCGACAAGGTTCGCTTTATCCGTGGATCGGTAGGGGACAGAGAGTCGATGGAGACTGCCCTGCGCGGGCAAGACTTAGTCGTCCACTACGCGGCCGAAACGGGCACGGGCCAGTCGATGTACATGGTCGATCACTACACCCGCGTTAACATCCAGGCAACGGCAATGATGCTCGACATCCTGAGCGCGCGCAAAAACCATGGCATCAAACGCATGGTTGTCGCTTCTTCACGCTCCATTTATGGTGAAGGCAAGTACTTTGGCGCTGACAGTCGCGCGATTTACCCCGCGCACCGCGACGAAGCGGATATGCAGGCTGGGCGCTTTGATATCTACGATGCGTTGACCAAAGAGCCATTGACCATCGTTGCTACCGATGAGGATTCGTTAGTCCATCCTTCATCGGTATACGGAATCACAAAGCAGGTTCAGGAGCAGTTGGTGATGACCGTTTGTCCGTTGGTGGGCATAGAACCGGTGGCTCTGCGCTATCAAAACGTCTACGGGCCGGGGCAATCGTTGAGCAATCCGTACACCGGTATTCTGTCGATCTTTTCAAACTTGATCATGCTAGGCGGCACCATCAACATCTTTGAGGATGGGCTTGAAAGCCGCGACTTTGTTTTCGTAGATGACGTTGTGGATGCAACGTTGCTTGCGATCGAGCATGCGAAGGCGCCAGGTCACGTTTTTAATGTTGGATCGGGCGTACAGACGACGGTACTGACGGTAGTGGAACAACTGAAAGAAGCTTTCGGGACCGATACACCGTCTCAGGTGACGGGTAGCTTCCGTCTTGGCGATATCCGTCATAACTATGCAGATCTGACCAAAATTTCCGATCAAATGGGTTTCCGCCCCAAGATCGATTTCCCGGAAGGAATTCGCCGTTTTGCAGCTTGGGCAGCCACCCAGGGACCTAAAAATAGCGCCTACGAACGTTCGCTCGCTGAAATGAAGGAGCGAGGATTACTGCGTGGCAGTTAACCGGAACACCGTATTCCGGCAACAAAAGAGCTCGAGGCTCTGGCTGGATCAGTAGCCAAGACCCCGACGATCCATACGTTTTCGCTGACGGCAGCCGGATGCCGAAAACCGACCGCCTGTTAGAGCATCGCCAGCCGGGTGTTGGCCAGCGAGAGCCGCCCGGCGAGCACCTCGAGGAATGACTGATAGAAGTGCATGCGGCAGCCTTCGGAGGCGTGCTGTAGCGCTTCGCCGCGTACCGTGATGATTTTCGACTCGGACAGCGCGACGACGTCGGCGCCGCGCAACGGCGTCGCTCGGCTGATCGCCGCCATTTCGCCAAAGCACTCGCCGGTGTTCAGCAAGTTGAGAATGCGGCCGTTCTTGCAGACCTTGAGTTTGCCGGCGGCAAGAAAACAGAAAAAGTCGCCTGCTTCGCCCTCGCGCATGATGACCTGCTCGGGCGCGAAGCTGCTCCAGCGCGAAAAGCGAACGACTTCCCAGATCTCGACGTCGGTGAATTCGGCAAAGAAGGGCAGTTCGCGCAAGGTGTCGAATTTTTCCGAGTCGGAAAAATCGCGCGCCGGTATCTTGAGCAGCTTGTTGCGAAAAGCCTGCGCCAGATCGTGGGCGAATTCCTGCCAGTTCTGATAGCGGCCGTGCGTGTCCTTGCACATCGCGCGCGCGACAATGGTGTCGAGCACCTCGGGTATCTGCTCGCGCAGCGACGACGGTCTGGCCGGCTCGCTGTTGATGATCTCGTAGATGATGTTGTAGCTCGTCGTGGCCGTAAAGGGCAACTGGCCGGTCAGCAGCTGGTACATCACCACGCCGAGCGAGTAGATGTCGGTTTGCAGGTTAAGCGGCTCTTCCCGGACCTGTTGCGGCGACATATACGCCGGCGACCCGATTCCGGCGACCTGGGTGTATTCGGGCGAATCGATCAGCGCCGCGCCGAAGTCCGAGAGCTTGATGTCGGCCGAGTTCGGATTGTTGCCGGCGAAAAGAATGTTGGCCGGCTTGATGTCGCGATGGGTAACGCCGATCCGGGAGGCGAAATCGAGCGCCCGCGTGCATTTGAAAATGATCTCGACGACGCGTTCGATCGGCAGCAACTTGTCGGGCGCGCAATAGTCCTCGAGCGTCCCGCCCGGAACGTACTCCATGACGATATAGCAGAGGTCCTCTTCGACGACCGCGTCGAAAATCTGCACGATGTGTGGATGCGAGAGTTTGCCGACCAGCGAGGCCTCGTTGAGGAAGAGGTGGGTGTACTGCTTGCCGCGCAGCGGATTGCGCAGAATCCCCGGCGAGGCGATCTTGATCGCCACCTCGCGCTGGGAAAAAGGATCGCTGCCAAGATAGACGGTCGAGGTGGCGCCGCGGCCGATTTGGCAAACCAGATCGTATTTGCCGATCTTTTCCACGTTGGCCGCTTCGCTCAGAACTGGCGCCGGGCACGCGCGATCGCCGCCCGCACCTGGCTCGGCGCCGTGCCGCCGAGATGATCGCGAGCGGCGAGCGAGCCGTCTACGGTGAGCACGGAAAAGATATCGTCGGTGATCAACGGCGAAAAATGCTGCAGCTCGGCGAGCGGCAACTGCGCGAGATCGACGCCCAGCGCCTCGGCACGGCGCACGGCGAGGCCGACGGCTTCGTGCGCATCGCGAAACGGCAATCCTTTGCGCGTCAGATAGTCGGCGAGGTCGGTTGCC
>JBBRXI010000359.1:0-2858 GCA_038248575.1 Burkholderiales bacterium
CGATGAAATCGATGAACAGCTACTGCCGATTTTCCTCGACGAAGCACTCGACCTCTGCCAAGCAATAGCCAGCGAGCTGCGCGTCTGGCGCAACGCCCCGGACAGCCGCGACGCGGTGCTCACGCTGACGCGTCTGCTGCACACCCTCAAAGGCAGCGCGCGCATGGCGGGCGCGATGAACCTCGGCGAAATCACGCACGCCATCGAGACGTACGTCGAACAGGCCAGTCGTTCGGGCAGCGCGGCGTTGCCAGCGATCGATGAGATCGACAACGCCTTTGACTCCGTTCTGCAGATCATCGAACGCCTGCAGAGCGGCGAATCGCTTGCGCCGAGCGCCGTAGCGACGCCCGACGCCGAGCGTCCGGCCGACGCGCAGATGGTCAGCGCCGAGCGTACCGGCGAACCTTGGCGCGCCAGCGCCAGGGCGAGTACCGGCGAGCCGGCCGACGCTGCCGAGCCAGGCGATGCCCTCGCCGCGCGCGCCACGCTGCGTGTGCGCGCCGAGCTGATCGACCGGCTGGTGAACGAAGCCGGCGAGTTGTCGATCGCCCGCGCGCGCATCGAAGGCGAGATGCGCAGCCTCAAGGAATCGCTGCTCGACCTGACCGAGAACGTCATTCGCCTGCGCCGCCAGCTGCGCGAAATCGAGATGCACGCCGAGTCGCAGATACAATCGCGCAGCGCTGGCGACGACAAGCACCCGCAATTCGACCCGCTCGAATTCGACCGTTTCACGCACTTCCAGGAACTGACGCGGATGATGGCCGAATCGGTTAACGACGTCGCCACCGTCCAGCAACATCTGCTCAAGAACCTTGACGACGCCAACGCCGCGATCGTCGCCCAAGCGCGCCTTAACCGCGAGGTGCAGCAGGAGCTGATGGCGGTGCGCATGGTGCCCTTCGGCAGCCTCGCCGACCGCCTCTACCGCGTCGTCCGGCAGACGGCGAAGGAGCTGGGCAAGCGCGCCAACCTCGAGATCAGCGGCGGCCAGGTCGAAATCGATCGCAGCGTGCTCGACAAGATCGGCGCGCCGCTCGAACACATGCTGCGCAACGCGATTGCGCATGGCATCGAAACGCGCGATATCCGGCAGGCCAAGGGCAAACCCGACATCGGCGAAATCGCGCTGTCGCTCAAGCGCGAAGGCAACGAAATCATCCTCAGCCTCTCCGACGACGGGGGCGGCCTCGATTTCGAGCGCATCCGCCAGCGCGCGCTCGCCGCCGGGTTGATCGGCGTCGACGAAGAGCCCGACACGGTGCGCCTCGGCAGCCTGATCTTCTCGCCGGGGTTTACGACGGCGACCGAGGTCTCACAGATCGCCGGCCGCGGAATCGGCATGGACGTCGTCAAGACCGAGGTCAGCAGCCTCGGCGGACGTATCGAGATCGTCCCGGGCGTCGCTCGGGGAAGCGAGTTCCGGCTCTATATTCCGCTCACGCTGGCGGTCACCAAAGCGCTGCTCGTGCGCGTCGGCAAGAAGCGCTACGCGATACCGTCGGTGATGATCGAACAGGTGCTCGACCTCAGGGAGGCAGCCATGGCACGCGTTCGTGAAGCCGGCAAGGCCGAGTGGATGGACAACCATTATCCCTTCCATTATCTCCCGCATCTGCTCGGCGAACTCGCAGCGCGGCCCGAGCAACGTCGCCAATACTGGTCCTTGCTGCTGCGCAGCGGGACGCGGCGGCTGGCCCTGCAGGTCGATGAGCTCCTCGGTAACCGGGAAATCGTCGTCAAGAATATCGGCCCGCAACTCGCGCGCGTGATCGGCGTCGATGGCGCGACCGTCCTCGGCGACGGCGAGGTCGTGCTGATTCTGAATCCGCTGACGCTCAGCACGCGTGCGCCGGTTGTCGATCCGGCGAGCGCGCGTCCCGGCCTGCCAGTGCCGAGCGACGAAGAGGTGGCGGTTGCCAAACTGCCGACCGTGATGGTCGTGGACGACTCGCTGACGGTGCGCAAGATTACCGGTCGCCTGCTGGCGCGCGAAGGATATCAAGTGATCACCGCCAAGGACGGTGTCGAGGCGCTCGAACTCCTGCTCGACGTCGTTCCCGACGTTATGCTGGTCGACATCGAAATGCCGCGCCTCGACGGTTTCGAGCTGACGCTCAATATTCGTGCCGACGCCCGTCTCAAGGCGATTCCGATCATCATGATCACTTCACGAAGCGCCGAGAAGCACCGCAACTACGCCTTCGAAATCGGCGTCAACAACTACCTCGGCAAGCCCTACCAGGAAGACGAGCTGCTCGAACTGGTCGCCAATTACGTGCGCCAGCGGCGGGTCGCCTGAGCGGCGCGCGCCCACCGCGCATACCGACGGCTAAACCCGGTTCGGTAGGCGTGTCACTACCGGGCTCGATACCCTTTGTCTAGCGCGCAGCCGGCGATTAAAATAGGCACATCATGGACAGGATCAACCTTACCGACCACTTCCTGATCGCCATGCCGGCGATGGCAGACCCGTATTTTGCCAAATCGCTCGTCTATATCGCCGAGCACAACGACCAGGGCGCGCTCGGCATCATCGTCAATCGCCCGATCGATATGAGCCTCGCGACGCTGTTCAATAAAATTGACGTCGGTTTCGCGCCCGCCGAAGCGGGACAGATCGGCAAACTGCCGGTGTTTTTTGGCGGCCCAGTACAGACCGATCGCGGCTTCGTCCTGCATCGGCCGCTCGGCGAATGGCAATCGACGCTGGCGGTCAATAGTGAAGTCGGGCTGACGAGCTCGCGTGACGTCCTGCAGGCCATTGCCCGCGCCGGACAGCCGCGCGAAATCGTCGTCGCCCTCGGCTATTCGGGCTGGGAAGCCGGACAGCTCGAGCACGAACTGGCGCAAAA
>JBBRXI010000360.1:0-2854 GCA_038248575.1 Burkholderiales bacterium
CGTCCTCGGGATCGACCTCAGCACGCAAAGCCTGAGCGCCGTGCTGCTTGGCTGTGCGAGCGGGCAGGTGCTCCGGGAAATCTCGCTCGCCTACCGCGATGATCCTCGCCTGCAGGGCTTCGGAATAGACCGCGACAGCCTGATCCTGCCGCCGCGCGAAACAGGTGAAGCCGAACAGCCGCCGCGCCTCTTCATTGCCGCGCTCGAGGCGCTGTTTGCCGACCTCATCGCGACCGGCGTCGACGGCGCGGCGATCGCGGCGATCAACTGTTCGGGCCAGCAGCACGGCCACGTCTATCTCGACGCCACGGCCGATGCTGCGCTTGGCCGCCTGCGCGATGCGAAGAGCGCCGATCAGCGACTCCTGGCGCTCGTCGGCGACTGTTTCGCCTACCCCGGCGCGCCGATCTGGAAGACCGCCAACACGGCGTGCGAAGCCGCGCATATCCGCTCGGCCGTCGGCGGCAGCGCAGCGATGATCGCACGCAGCGGCAGCGATATTCCCTTGCGCTTTTCGGCCAACATGCACCGCCGGATCGCCTTGCGTCAGCCGCAGGCATACGCCGCAACGCGGCGCATCGTTCAGCTGTCGAGCTTGATCCCGGCGATACTCGCCGGCGATGCGGGAATTGGCCTTGATTTTGCCAACGCCTGTGGTACCGGCTTGATGAACTATCGCCAGCGCGTATGGGACGATGTGCTGCTCCGGGCGACTGCCGCCGACCTGCCCGGCGGGCCCGACGCGTTGGCGAAGAAACTGCCTCGCCTGATGCACCCGCTGACAATTTGCGCTTCGATTGCCGCCTACTTCCAGGTGAAATATGGTCTGGCGGCCGATTGCCGTATCGTCGTCGGCTCGGGCGACAACCCGCAAGCGCGCGTCCTGGCGAGCGGCGACCTGCTCAGCCTGGGGACGAGTTTCGTTTCCATGATGTCGACGCAGGACGGCGAGACTGACGCCAGCGGCATGGCCAATGCCATGTACGACGGCCTCGGCCGGGCCTTCATCTTCGGCTGCCGAAACAATGGCGCGCTCGTCTGGGATCGCCTGCGCACGCATTACGGCTTGCCGCGCAGCGATTTCGCGGCGAGCGAAGCTGCGCTGCACGCCAGCCCGCCGGGAACACGGCTGCGCCTCTGGCACCCGGACAGCGAATCGTTCCCGCCGCTCGCCGCCACGCCCGATATGCTGCGCCTTGACGACGCGCCGACCGACTTTGCCGGGGACTTTGCCGGACTCGTCGATAGCGCGCTGGCCCTCACCTGTCTCGCCGGGCGGCGATTCGGCCTGGCTTCGTCTCGCGCCCAGACGCCGCTGACCGTGTGTGGCGGGCCTTCGGCAAGCGCCGGCGTCATGCGGCGCATCGCCGCGCTCTGGAATCGCCCGGCCGTCCAGGCCGGCCAAGCGGGCGCTGCCCTCGGCGCGGCGCTTGCAGCGGTCCTCGCTCTGCAGCCCGAGGCGCGACGTGAGACGAGCGGCGAACACCTGCGCCAGACGCTCTTTGCACACAACACCGTCTTCCTGCCCGACCCGGCGACGGTGCGCGCCTACCACGCGCCGGGCGCCTACCTCGACCGGCTATCCGGCGCCTGCGCGGCGCTCACTGGCGAGCGCATTACGCTCTGAAGCCGTTGCCGCGCGCGGCCGGGCACGAGACCGGCACGCGCCGCGGCGTCTGTTTCACGCCGCAGCCCGACGCGTCGGCCAGCACTGCTCGGGCAACGGCGACGGCTGCTGCGCGAAAAACAGGCCTGAGCCCGCTTTTCGTTGCGCTCAAACGGGATGGCTGCGCCGGGCGATCTCGAGGAAAACGCCCGAGTGGTCGAGGCCGCCGTCGCCGTGCGCGACCATGTCGGCAAACAGCCCCTCGGCGGCTTTCAGCAACGGCAAATCCATGCCGTTCTTTTCAGCCAGTTCGCGCGCCGTAACCAGATCCTTGACCTGATAAACGGCCGGACCGCCGGGAACGAAGTTGCCGGTGACCATGCGCTCGCCGTGCTGCTTGAGGATCAGCGAATTGGCAAAACCACCGAGTAGCGCCTGGCGCACGGCGCCGATGTCGGCATTACCCGCGCGCGCAAACTGCAAGCCTTCGGCGACCGCCGCGACGGTGATGCCGACGATGATCTGGTTGGCCAGCTTGGCGAGTTGCCCGCTGCCCGACGGGCCAATATGGAAGACGTTGCCCAGCGCGGCAAAGATCGGCCGCATCGCGTCGAGCACGGCCGCCTGGCCACCGCACATGATCGACAGCGTGCCTTCGCGCGCCCCGGTCTCACCCCCCGAGACCGGCGCGTCGAGATAGCTGACGCCGCGCTCGGCGACCCGCTCGCCCTGCTTGCGACTCGTTTCAACCGGTATCGAACTCATCACGATAAGCGTCGATGCCGGGCGCATGCACTCGGTCGGAACCTTGCCGTTACTGTCGGCGTCGAAGAGAACGCTGTCGACGACCGGCCCACTGCTCAGCATGACGATCGTCACGTCGGCCGCGGCGACCGCCGCCGACGGGCTGTCGACCGTAACGACGCCGAACTCGGCGAGTTTGGCTGATTTATCGACGCTGCGGTTCCACGCCACGACCTCGTATCCGGCTTGCGCCAGACGCCGTGCCATATGACCACCCATGATGCCGGTGCCAATGAATCCGATTTTTTTCAAACTGTTTTGCATGATGTCCTCACCAGTGAGTGCGCTTGCTGTGACCGTTAAACCTTGATGCCCTGTTCGGCGATGTACGAGCGGATGATCGTTTCGACGTCCGCATCGGCGGTAAAGCCGAGCTTGGCCGCGCGCGCGTTGGTAAAGCGCACCGGCCACGAGTCGACGATACCCTGAATGCGCGCGTCGGGC
>JBBRXI010000361.1:0-2847 GCA_038248575.1 Burkholderiales bacterium
GCTCGTGATTCGATCGCCGACCGGGTAAAGGGGCTGGATGCCGGTGCCGACGACTATCTGGTGAAACCTTTCGACCTCGACGAGTTGTCGGCGCGCATCCGGGCGCTGATGCGGCGGCACGGCGGGCGCGCCTCGCCGCTGATCGAGCATGGCGCCCTGTCGCTCGATCCGGCGACGCACGAGGTATATCTCGACGGCGCGCCGGTCAATCTCTCGGGCCGCGAATTCGCGCTGCTGCACGCCTTGCTTGAAAAGCCCGGCGTCCCGCTCTCGCGCGCCCAGCTCGAGGACCGGCTCTACGGCTGGGGCGAGGAAGTCGAAAGCAATGCTGTCGAAGTGCATATCCATTCACTGCGACGCAAGCTCGGTGCCGGGTCGATACGCAATGTCCGCGGCGTCGGCTATCTGGTGCCGCGCGCATGATGTCGATCCGCCGCAATCTCTTGTTTGCGCTACTCGGCGCCATGACCATTACGCTGCTGATCGGTGGCTTTGCGACCTACCGCGTGGCGCGTGACGAAGCCAATTCGCTGTTTGACTACCATTTGCAGCAGATCGCGCTGTCGCTGCGCGACCAGACGTTTACCGCCCAGACCGAGGCGCTGGCGAGCGACGAGGACCTCAATTTCGTGATCCGCGTGTGGGACCCGAGCGGCCTGCGCGTCTATTATTCGCGAGCGCACGAAGCTCTGCCTGAACTGACGCGACTGGGCTATTCGACGTCGCAAACGAGCGAGGGCGACTGGCGCGTGTTTGCCATCCAGTACCGCGCCCAGACGATCGCCGTCGCGCAGCCGATGCGTGTTCGCGACGGTCTGGCCGCGACGGCGGCATGGCGGACGTTGCAGCCGTTTTTCGCCGTCCTGCCGGCGCTCGGCCTGTTGATCTGGTTACTCGTCGACCGTGGCTTGCGGCCGCTGTCGCGGCTTGCCCGCTCGCTGCAGGCGCGTACGCCCGATTCGCTGGCGCCGCTCGATGAAGGCGAAGTGCCGGAAGAAGTGAAACCGTTGACCGGCGCGCTCAACGAGCTGCTCGCCCGGCTGGCCGCCGCGCTCGCGGCGCAGAGGGCTTTTGTTGCCGACGCGGCGCACGAGTTGCGCACGCCGCTGACTGCGCTCGCGCTGCAGGCCCAGCTCGTCGAACGCGCAGCGTCGGCGAGCGAGCGGGCGGCGGCGCTCGAAGAACTGAAAAGTGGTCTGCAGCGCAGTACGCACGCCGTCGAGCAATTGCTGACGCTGGCCCGCCAGGAACCGGGCGCCGGGCAGTATCATTTTTCCGAGCACAGCCTTGCCGAACTCGCACGGAATACGGTCGTCGACTTCGCCCGACTGGCCGAATCCAAAGACATCGACCTCGGCATGACGCAAGCCGACGACGCGGCGCGGGTGTGCGGCGACGCCGAAGCGCTGCGCATCCTGCTCGCCAATCTCGTCGGCAACGCGGTGCGCTATACGCCGGCCGGCGGCCGCGTCGACGTCGCCTGCGCTGTCGACGGCGGGCTGCCGTTCATCGAAGTAGCCGATAGCGGACCAGGAATTCCACTCGCTGAGCGCGAGCGCGTTTTCGACCGCTTCTATCGGCGGGGCGTTGATAGCGCCGGGCCCGTCGGCAGCGGCCTCGGTCTTTCGATCGTGCGCTCGATCGCCGACCGGCACGGCGCGGCGGTGACCTTGACCGATTCGGAACTGGGCGGCCTTCGCGCGCGCGTCGTCTTTGGCGCTGCGAAGGTGTGATTTTCGTTCCCGTTGCGGCGCAGCGATGACTCAGCAGGGGGCGGGTGATAGCACTCCGCCGCGCCTGCCCGGTTTATCCCCGCGCCTGTTCAGCGACGAAGATTTCGACGCGGCGGTTCATCGAGCGACCAGCCGGCGTGTTGTTGTCGGCGACCGGTTCGCGCGAACTGTGACCGTCGATGCTGATGCGATTTCCCGCGACGCCGCGGCCGACGAGGTAATCGCGCGTCGATGCGGCGCGGTTGACCGAGAGCGGCGCGTTCACCGCGTCCGAGCCGGTGCTGTCGGTGTGGCCGATGATGCGCACCGTCGTCACCGGGTTCTGCGCCAGCGTGTTAGCCAGATTGTCGAGGATCGGGCGCATGTTCGGCTTGATGTCATAGCGGCCCGTATCGAAGGAAATGTCGCTCGGAATTGCCAGCTTGAGCTGATTGTCGCTCGTCTGTGTGACGCTCACCCCGGTACCCTGAGTCGCTTGCTCCATCGTCGCTTTCTGATCCTGCATGCGCTGCGACCACAGGTAGCCGCCGCCGGCTCCGAGCGCTGCGCCGATCGCTGCGCCGGTGGCTGCGCTGCGGCCGCCGCCGGTGATGCCGCCGAGAATGGCACCGGCGGCGGCGCCAATGCCCGCGCCAGTCCCCGTCGTGCGTTGCGTTTCACTCATGTTGGCACAGCCGGAAAGCCCGCTCACAGCAACAGCGCCGGCAGCCAGGATACTAAGAATTTTCTTCATGATTGGTCTCCGTGATCGAAATCAGTCTAGGGGTCGAAGGGGTCGAAGGGACTGAAAGTGTCTGCCGTAGTTTGGCACAACGTCATATTCGAAAACGCCGCATGGTATAAGTTCAACGGCTCTGCACCTGCGGCGTACTTGGCCTGTAAAATGTCCGACTTAAGCACGGCGTCAGGCAATGACGCGAGTGCGCGACTAACCGGCGTGCTGCAGCGCCTGCGCGATACGGCGCAAATTTCATGACTCAATACAGGGGAAGACAATGAAAGTACTGATCACGGGCGGCGGTGGTTTTATCGGCAACCGGCTGGCCAACGCAATTTTGCAGCGCGGCACGCTCGCCGACGCCGCCGGCAAGCAGACGGCGATCTCGCAGATCAC
>JBBRXI010000362.1:0-2832 GCA_038248575.1 Burkholderiales bacterium
CCTTACAAAACCTTACATCTTGACGTCGGCCGCGCGGCGTCTCGCGCGTTAATCCAGAACAGTCCGGGCCGATGCCAGACTTCACGGAGGCAATCATGCGCAAAACCATCGTTTCTTTTGTCACGCTGTTCGCCGCGTTCGCGCTCGCTGCCGCGCCGGCCTACGCCGACCGCGGCTACGGCGGTCGAGGCAGCTACTACGACGGCGGGTCGTACCATCGTGGCGGCTCGCACTATCGCGGGGGAACTTATCACCGCGGCGGGTCTTCGATCTGGCCGGGTGTCGCGGTCATCGGCGCGATCGCCGGCTTCGCCATACTCGCCGAGCGCAACCGACCGGTCTATGTCGACCCCTATCCGGCTTATCCGGTGCAACGGGTATATGTGCAACCGCCGGTCGTCGTCGCGCCGGCGCGCGGCGTTAGCCAGCCGTGGTACTACTGCCAGTCGAGCGCGATGTACTACCCCTACACGCAGGCCTGCCCGGAAGGCTGGCAAGCCGTCCCGACGCAGCCGTACTGAGCGCTGCCGGGCGCTCGCGCTAGGGTCGCGCCGCGAGCGGCGGCACGTCGCGCCGCGCGGCGCCGATGTAGAGCTGGCGCGGCCGGCCGATCTTGAATTCGGGGTCGGTGACCATCTCCTCCCACTGCACCATCCAGCCAACGGTGCGCGCCAGCGCGAAGATGCAGGTAAACATCGGCGGCGGGATGCCGATCGCCTTGAGCGCGATGCCGGCGTAGAGATCGACGTTGGGGTAAAGCGCTTTCTCGATGAAGTAGTCGTCCTCAAGCGCGATCTTTTCGAGCTCCATGGCCAGCTTGAACAGACGATCGTTCTCTAAACCGAGCTCCTGAAGAACGTCGGTACACACGTCGCGCATCAGCCGCCCGCGCGGATCGAAGTTCTTGTACACCCGGTGGCCGAAGCCCTTGAGCCGGAAACTGTCCTGGCTATCTTTGGCGCGCGCGATGTACTCGGGTATCCGTGAGGCGTCGCCGATTTCGTCGAGCATGGTCAGTACCGCCTCGTCGGCGCCGCCGTGCATCGGCCCCCACAGGCAGCCGATTCCGGCCGAGATACAAGCGTAGGGGTTGGCGCCCGACGATCCGGCGAGGCGCACCGTCGACGCCGACGCGCCCTGCTCGTGGTCGGCGTGCAGCGTGAAGATCTTATCGAGCGCATGCACCAGGACCGGGTTGGGGACGTATTCCTCGCACGGCGTGCCGAACATCATGTGCATGAAGTTGGCGGCGTAGCCGAGATCGTTGCGCGGATAGATGAAGGGCTCGCCGATCGAGTATTTGTAGGCCAGCGCGACGATCGTCGGCATCTTGGCGACGATCCGGTTGAAGGCGCGCGTACGGTGCTCGGCGTCGGAAAAATCGTCGGCGCGGTTGTAGAAGGCGGCGAGCGCGCCGACGACGCCGACCATCACCGCCATCGGGTGAGCGTCGCGGCGAAAGCCCTGGTACAGCCGGCCCATCTGCTCATTGATCATCGTGTGGCGCGTGATGATCGTTTCGAAGGCGTCTTTCTCGCGCGCGCTGGGCAATTCGCCGTACTTGAGCAGGTAAGCGACTTCAAGAAAGTTGCACTGCTGCGCGAGTTGCTCGATCGGATAACCGCGATAGCGTAATTCGCCCTTCGCGCCATCGACGTAGGTAATCGCCGATTCGCAACTGACCGTAGACAGGAAGCCGGCATCGTAGGTAAACAACCCGGTCTTGGCGTAGAGCGAGCGGATGTCAACGACGTCGTTGCCGTGCGTGCCGCTCAATACCGGAAATTCGACTTCCTTGCCGTCTATGATCAGCCTCGCCTTGCGCGCGGTGCTCATTGGATGTCCTTTCACGTTATGCACAGTGTTGTTTGTCGCGCGCTTGGATCGCCAATGACCCACACAAGTTCGCGCGACCCGTGTCGCCGCCGATTAACGGATGTCAGGTGGCGGCCTCGCCAGGTCGTCGGTCTCACCCGCAAGGATGGAGCGCAATCCGACGTAGGGCTTGTTCGTTGTGCCGTCGCCGGCGTCGGGGGTCGGTGACAAGCGCGCGAGTTCAGCCACCAGTTCGTGATTCCGCGTTTGCTGCTCGCTGACCTGGCGTTCGAGGTCGGCGACCTGGCGGCGCAGGCGCGACGCCGCCCACTGGCCACGGATCGCCGCCGGCGACGAGAGGAAGGCCATGATCAGCGCGCCGAGGCCGAGGGCCATGATCAGGACCAGGGCCAGCGAACCGTTAAATTGCCAGAGGGCAAGCGCGACGGTGACCGGCGTGTTGTTCTGCAGGGCAAAGGCCACGGCGGCGATGGCAAAGGCGATACCGGAAATCAGCAGGAGCTGCATGGAACCCTCCCCGACGATAAGCGAATCAAAAATGAACCAGGTGGACCGCCATTCTCGCCGATAAGTGCCGGCCGTGCGGAAATGACTTCGGAATTGTCTTTTGCCCGGCCGGGGAAAATTACGCCGATCAAGGCCGGCAGTTTCGGCCGCCTATGACGTTTCGGCAGCCTCAATCTGCTCGGCTACCGCCAGCCACTCTTCTTCGTACACAGCAAGTTGGCCGTCGACGGCTTTGAGTTCGCGGCCCAGTTCGCCACAATCCTGCGCCGGCAAGGGCATGGATAACCGGGCCTCAAGCGCGTGCTTTTTTGCCTGACATTCGAGCATTCGCTGTTCGATCCTGCCCTGGTCGCGTTTCAAAGTCTTCACCCGCGCGCTCAACGGTTTGCCCGTGGGCGCCGGCGGCGGCGGCGGCGGGCGCGTGACGTCCCGGGCGTCTTTCAGCGACGATTTCAGTTCCTCGCGCGCGCGCTTCGCTTCGTCGAGCAG
>JBBRXI010000363.1:0-2829 GCA_038248575.1 Burkholderiales bacterium
ACCGACCTGCGCGCGTCGGCGAGCCTTGTCATCGCCGGTCTCGTGGCGCGCGGCGAAACGCTGATCGAGCGCATCTACCACCTCGATCGCGGCTACGAACGCATCGAGGAGAAACTGACCGGCCTCGGCGCCAAGGTCAGGCGCGTGCGCTGATCGACGCCATCGGTCTGGCGCTTTTATAAGCGGTTTCGTGCCGGACGCTCGGCTCTTCGCTTCAGGCGCTGGGTTTCGCCGTTGACCGGCGAGTACCTTTCTTTTGCGTCGCCAAAAGAAAGGTACGAAAGAAAAGGCGACCCCCAGGTCGGCGCCCGCCTGCGGCGGGTCCCTTGCGCTACTCGCCTTGAGCGGGGGCTGCGCAACTCGGGCTTCGCCCTCAGACAGTGCTCGCCCACGACCCCGCTCAAGCCTGCGTTGCTCAGCGCCTCTCAGGGGGACCCGAAAACAGCGCGCAGCCTGTAGCGCGGTTGCCGGAGATATCACCGTGATGTTCCTGCATTCTTCCCCCTTCGGAGCCGCCGAGCAGCGTGACGGGGCCGGGGGAAGTCGGCGAGCACTGTTTGAGGGGCGTTAGCCCCGAGTTGCGCAGCCGCCGGGCCGCGTCGCGGAGCGTGCCCCGGAGGAAACACCCTTGGGGTGCAGGGAATCGCGCCGCAGGCGCGACGGCGACGTGGGTCGCCTTCTTTTTGGTTCCTTTTTCTTGGCGACGCAAGAAAAAGAAACCCGCGCGTCAGGCGCGGAAACCAGCGGATAAGAATATCCGCACGTTGTCGCGGGTATCGGGAATGCGCTCGCCACGCCGCCCGGCGCCCGCCGTTGCGGTAAAATCGGCGCTTTAGTCAGCAGGGATATCTCGTGGACGGCATCACCATCGCCCTTTCGAAGGGCCGCATTTTCGAAGAGACCCTCCCACTGCTCGCGGCGGCCGGAATCGAGCCGCTGGAAAACCCGGAAACTTCGCGCAAGCTGATCATTCCGACGACCCGCGCCGACGTGCGCGTCGTTATCGTCCGCGCCACCGACGCGCCGACCTACGTCCAGTACGGCGCGGCCGACATCGGCGTCGCCGGCAAGGATGTGCTGCTTGAGCACGGCGGCGACGGACTCTACCAGCCGCTCGATCTGAAGATCGCCAAATGCCGGATGATGGTCGCCGTTCCGCAAGGGTTCGACTACGAAAACGCGGTTCGCCAGGGCGCCCGACTGAAGATCGCGACCAAGTACATCGCCATCGCGCGCGAGCACTTCGCGGCCAAGGGCGTTCACGTCGACCTCATCAAGTTGTATGGTTCGATGGAACTCGCGCCGCTCGCCGGGCTCGCCGACGCGATCGTCGATCTCGTCTCGACCGGCAGCACACTCAAAGCCAACAACCTCGTCGCCATCGAGCACATCATCGATATCTCGTCGCGCCTGATCGTCAATCAGGCGGCGTTGAAACTCAAGCGCGAGATCATCGTCCCGATTCTCGACGCGATTGCCGGCGTCGTCGGACCATGAGCCGATGATCGCCATCAAACGCCTGTCTACCGCCGACGCCGACTTTGACGAGCGCCTCGCTGCGCTACTCGCCTTCGAGGGCGCGCAGGACGAAGCGGTCGACCACGCGGTGGCCGCGATCCTCGCCGACGTCAAGGCGCGCGGCGACGCGGCGGTGATCGAATATACGAATCGATTCGACCGGCTCGCGGTGCGTTCGCTGGCCGAACTCGAATTGCCCACCGCCGCGCTGCAGCAGGCGCTCGCCGCCCTGCCACTGGCGCAGCGCGAAGCGCTTGAAGTCGCTGCCCGGCGCGTGCGCCGCTATCACCAACGCCAGCTCACACACAGCTGGACCTACGAAGACGATGACGAGGCACCGGGCACCGTGCTCGGCCAGAAAGTGACGCCGCTCGAGCGCGTCGGCCTTTACGTTCCCGGCGGCAAAGCGGCGTATCCCTCGTCGGTCCTGATGAACGCAATTCCGGCCAAGGTCGCCGGCGTCGGCGAATTGATCATGGTCGTGCCGACGCCCGGCGGCGAGCGCAATCCGCTGGTCCTCGCCGCTGCCGCGCTGGCCGGCGTTGACCGCGTGTTCTGCATCGGTGGCGCGCAGGCGATCGGCGCGCTCGCCTACGGCACGCACAGTGTGCCGCAGGTGCACAAGATCGTCGGCCCGGGCAACGCCTACGTCGCCGCCGCCAAGCGGCGCGTTTTCGGCGTCGTCGGTATCGACATGGTCGCCGGGCCCTCCGAAATTCTCGTCATCTGCGACGGCAAGACCCATCCTGACTGGGTCGCCATGGACCTTTTCGCACAAGCCGAGCACGACGAACTGGCGCAGTCGATCCTGATCTGCCCGGATGCCGCGTATATCGAGCGCGTCGCGCAAGCGATCGAGACGCTGCTGCCGTCGATGCCGCGCCACGCAGTGATTCGCGCCGCGCTGGAGAATCGCGGTGCGCTGATCGTCGTGCGCGATCTTGACGAAGCGTGCGCCATTGCCAACCGGATTGCCCCCGAACACCTCGAGCTTTCGCTCGCCGACGCCGACCACTGGGTCGATAAAATTCACCACGCCGGCGCCATTTTCATTGGCCCCTACAGCTGCGAAGCGCTCGGCGATTACTGCGCCGGGCCGAACCACGTGCTGCCGACCTCGGGTAGCGCGCGCTTTTCCTCGCCACTCGGCGTCTACGATTTCCAGAAGCGCAGCAGCCTGATCCGCGTTTCACGGGCAGCAGCAACAACGCTTGGCCGTGTCGCGGCGACCTTGGCGCACGGCGAAGGCTTGACGGCGCACGCCCGCTCGGCCGAGTATCGCGTCGAAGGACCATAAGGCCGGCACGATAG
>JBBRXI010000364.1:0-2779 GCA_038248575.1 Burkholderiales bacterium
CAGTTCCGCGAGCAGCGCCACCGGCTACAGGTCCGCGAGCAGCGCCACCGGCTACAGTTCCGCGAGCAGCGCCACCGGCGACAGTTCCGCGAGCAGCGCCACCGGCGACAGTTCCGCGAGCAGCGCCGCCGGCGACAGTTCCGCGAGCAGCACCACCGGCGACAGGTCCGCGAGCAGCGCCACCGGCTACAGGTCCGCGAGCCTCACGACTGGCCCCTACTCGGCCAGCGAAATCAAGGCGGGCCAGGACAACAAGCCGCTGCTCGCAGTTGCGATTGCGGCCGGCTATGAGAGCAAGGCCCGCGCGCCCGTAGGCAGCGCCATCGTCTGCGTGCACCGCAACAAGACGGGCGAAATCATCCACATCCGCGCGTCGAAGATTGGCGAGAACGGCGTCAAGCCGGACCTCTGGTACACGCTGGATGCGGCCGGTGCGTTTGTCGAGGTGGCGGAATGAACGCGCCCCTCACCCCCGCAGACCGAGCCCTGGCCGAATCCTTCGCTGGCGCCCGGCCGTTTGAAGTCGATACCGCCGGCACCGTGAAGGTGGTCCGCGCCGCACACTCATTCGACGCCGCGCTCGATGCGATGACCGAGGCCGGCGGGCGCGTTGTGGTGAGCCCGGCCGCGCTGCGTCTGGTGCAGGATGCCGCAGCGTACGAGCGGGCGCTGCAGCTCCAAATTGACCGGCCTGATTTGTTGACCTTGGCCTGCACGGGGCGGCTGCTGTGAGCGCCGCACGCTACACGGTCAAAGCCGTTTCAGAAAGCGGCATTGCTGGCGCGTTCGTTGTCGTTGATAACGACGACGGCGGCGAATGGGGTCTGACGCTGTGGCGCGAGGAGGCTGAAAAACTCGCGGCAAAGTGGAACTCTATCGCCGACGCCATGCTGAAAGCGAGGCAGTCATGAGCCGCAACGCCGAATCCGCATGCATTGAGGAAGTCAACGCCCGCGAAGAACAGCGCGAGATTGCGCGACAGGAACGGGCGATGCTCGCCGCCCTGCCAATCGGCCACGAGCACGCGCCGCTGCTCCCGGCATTCGAGCGATGCGTCGAGATCATGGACGCGATGGACCTGGACGACGACAGCGAGTTCTGCCAGGGCTGCAACCCGGAGCCGACGATCGGCGAACTGGAAAACGGCAGGTGCGATTCCTGCGGAAAGGAACTGCCGCTATGAGCCTCATGGACCCGAAGTGGAAATACATCCCGGCCTCGCGCACGAACGTGGCCGCCACCTTCGCCCGCATCCGCCGCGAGATGAAGGACGCCGAGGCCGCCAAGCAGGACACGCCGAAGGTGCGCGCGCTGCGGCCGGCGAAGAAGGAGGCACGCAATGTTTGACGATCCGTCCAAAGAACTGTGGTGCGTGCTGTACGTGGCCGCGCTTTTCGTTGTGCTTTTAACCGGGGGAACGCCATGACCTCATGCAAGAACAACTGCCGGCAGGGGCGCATTCAATGCGTGTCGCCGTGGGAGTGCAACACCGCACCGCTACGCACCGACAATGGCGGCGAGCAGATTGACTACGACTCGCGCGGCGGCAATTACTACCTCGACAACATCGAGCAGCCTGCGCGCGTTCCCGGCTGGCTGGTGCTGGGCGCTGTCACCAGCTTGGCGGTGCTGCTGGTTTATCTGGTGACGCTGCCATGACCCGCGACACCTTCGACGGCTACGGCTGCGGGCGGATACATTGCTTCTGGTTCCGTTGGCACGAATGCGCGAAGCCTGGCCGGTGGATTATCACCATCGTTGCAGCCGGGTTTGTAAAAAACCTCAACGCCGTGGTGGACGACTTCGGCAACCTCGTGGTGGTCGCATGAGCGCCGCCCCCATCCTCCCTGTCTACTACGTTCGCCACCCGGACGGCACTTTCAGCATTGCCGAGCCGCAGCCGACCGACGACCAGATCGCGCTGCAACGGAATATCTACGCGCAGTGCGACCGCAAGCACGGCGGCGCTGTCTGCGAAGACCCGGGATGCTACCGCGCCGCGCGGGCTGAGCTGCGGGTATGAGGGCCACTCAATTCGCCGTACAGGGCGCTGGCGAATTCCCGCTGGACATGCTGCGATATGACGAGTGCTACCCGGTGAGCCCGGCAGATGTCAACGCCATCGCCGGGGAAAAGCGCCGCACGGTGCTGCTCTACACGTATGCCAAACACATGCCGACCATTGACCGCTGGGACAGTTTCAACTGGCTAGTCGTGCAGATCAACGGCGAGCGCGTGGGCGCGTGACAACCAATCCACAGCAAACAAAACCACCGGAGAAAAAAATGAGCATTGCAACCCTGATTCTCGGACAGAGCGGCACAGGCAAGAGCGCCAGCATGCGCAACCTCGATCCCGCCAAGACCCTGTTGATTCAAGCCATCGGCAAGCCCCTGCCATTCAAGGCGCCGGGCTGGGCTCCGTACAGCAAAGCACTGAAGACCGGAAACGTCATCGTGTCCGACAACAGCGCGAAGATCGAGCAGGCCATCAGGAACCTGACGCAGTTCCCCATCGTGGTCATTGACGATTGGCAGTACATCCTCGCCAACGAGTTCATGAAGCGCTCCGACGAAAAGGGCTTCGAGAAGTTCACCGACATCGGCCGGCATGCCTGGGACGTGATGCGCGTTGCCGGTGGCGTTGCTGCGAACCGGCGCGTCTACATCATGGCCCACACGCAGAGCGACGACTTCGGCAACACGAAGATCAAGACCATCGGGAAACTGTTGGACGAAAAGATCACCGTCGAAGGCATGGTGACGATTTGCCTGCGCAC
>JBBRXI010000365.1:0-2749 GCA_038248575.1 Burkholderiales bacterium
CCATGCTCGAGCAGGCGCTGCGCGCGGGCGTCGATTGCGTCACCGGTGTGCGCCGCAAGCGTCAGGACACCACCATACGCCGCCTGTCGTCGAAGGTCGCCAACGGCTTTCGCAACTGGATCACCGGCGATCGGGTGAGCGACAGCGGCTGTGGCATTCGCGTCGTGCGCCGCGCGGCGCTGCGCGAAGTCCCGGTGTTCAACGGCAAGCACCGCTTCATGCCGACGCTGCTGCGCGGACAGGGCTTTAGTGTCGCCGAAACGCCGGTCAATCACCGCCAACGCCAGGCCGGCACGTCGAAATACGGCGTGCACAACCGGCTCTGGCGCGGCATTCGCGACTGTTTCGGTATCCGCTGGTACTTAAAGCGCGCCGTCGCCGCGGACCGTCTGCGCCAAGCGGGCCGATGAACGCGATGAACGAGAGCGACGCGCCCGAGGGTGCCGATTCGGACGCCGATTGCGACGCCGATTCGGACGCCGATTGCGACGAGTCGCCGGCGTCGGAACTCGATCAGGTCGCCGACAACACCTCGCGCAAGCTGCTCATCCTGCTCGCCTGCGGCGCGGCGCTGCTCTTCATCATCCACCTCACGCCGTTCGGCGAGCAGGTGCGCAACTGGGATTCGCTCGCCGCGCTGTTTGCCGCCGGCGGCATCAAGGCCGAAATCTATTTCGTCGTGATCAGCGCCTTCCTGATCATGGTCGGCACGCCGCGCCTCATTTTTTATGGCCTCGCCGGCTTCGCCTTCGGCTTCTGGGAGGGCCTGCTGTGGGCACTGGTCAGCAGCCTGATTGGCTCCTGGCTGAGCTTTCAGGGCGCGCGCTGGGGCGGACGCGACTGGCTCAGCGAGCGTTTCGGCCAGCGCCGCTTTTTCGCGCGCATCGTGCACGCCAAGCCGACCGTCGCCTCGGTCGCGCTGCTGCGCCTGCTGCCGGTCAGCAACGTCATCATCAACGTCGGCCTGGCACTCAGTCACGTCGGCCACCGCGCCTTCCTGCTCGGCTCGCTCGTCGGCTTTCTGCCGCAAGGCGTCGTCGCCGTGATTATCGGCAACGGCATGGCCGCTGACGTGCCGTGGGCCGGCGCGCTGCAGATCGCCATTGCCGCCGCGCTACTCCTGATGATTCTTTTCTGGACCTCGCGCAAGCGGCGCCGGAAAACCTGATCAGCGCGCCGACGCTGACCACCGCGCATGAACCGCAGATCGAACTCGGCCATCCTTTGGCTGGCGCTTATCGTCGTCCTCTGTAGCCTGGTTTTCGCGCTTCGCATGCGCGGGCCGAGCGACCTCGAAAGCTACGCGCAGGTGCTCAACGTCGGCTATATCCTTGACCTCATGACGCGCGGCCACTGGTTCGTCCAGTACGACCTCGAAGGCGTCATCATGTCAAAACCGCCGCTGCACACCTGGCTGCTGGCGCCTTCGGTCGCTCTCCTCGGCTTCACCCGCCTGGCGCTGGCGCTGCCTTCATTCCTCTGCGTGCTGGGTGTTGCGCTACTTGTTTTTCTCGTCGGCAGGCGGCGCTTCGGCGAACTCGCCGGCGGGCTCGCCGCGCTCGCCGTCGTACTCGCGCCGATGATGGCCAAGCAGGTCGCGCTGGTGCGTACCGACCCACTGTTCGCGCTGACCATCAGCGCCGCCGCGCTCGCCGCCTTCTTGGCCTGGGAACGCGGAGCGGCCGGCAAAAAGCTCTGGCTGCTGTTCTGGCTGATGGCCGCGCTCGCCACGCTGACCAAAGGCCCGCTCGGCCTCGTCCTCGCCGCCGGCGGGCTGCTGGCGCACTTCTGGGAGAGGGCGGGCGGCGCCGGGCGTCCGCTAGCGCACACCGGGCTGCTCGCAACGCAAGTGCCAGGCGTCGTGCTCTTTGTCGTGCTGACCGTCGGCTGGTTCGCCGCCGCCTGGTTCGCCGCCGGACAAGCGCTGATCGACAAGATGTTCTTTTCCGAGCTGGTCTACCATGCGCTCAGCGAGCACGCCGGCGGCTGGAAAGCGAGCGCGCTGTTCAAGCCGACGGCGTTTTTGCTGGTGCGCTATCTGCCCTTCAGCCTGGCCTTCTTTTACGCGCTGTGGATGGTTTTTCGCCACCCGGCGAGCGAAGCCGGCGAGCGCCGCTTCGAGCGTTTTCTCGTCTGCTGGGTTCTCGTCGGCCTGCTGATTTTCTCGCTCGTCAAGCACCAGCGCGCTGATCACCTGGTCCCGCTCTGGCCGGCCTGCGCGCTGCTCGCCGGGCGGCAACTCGCACGCCTCGCGCAGCGCGTTGGGACGACCCGCTTTGCCGGCATCGGCGTGGTCGTCGCCACCATCCTCATCGGCGCGGCCTACGCCGCGGTCAATACCCGGCCGAGCCGCGAAGCGAAGTCCGACTACGCCCGCGAGATGCAGCTCGCCAGCGACGCCAAGCTCGCCGCCGAAGCGTTCACTGAAAGCGGCCTTGACGCCAGCCGGCTGCAACACATCGACACGCCGGCAACGCTGCAGTTGCACCTCGGCACCTACCGGCCGTACCTCACGCGTCAAGCGCTCGCGTCGATGCTCGCCACGGCCAGCGGCCCGGTCGACGTCGCACTCGGCAAGACGAGCATCGAGGGATTGGACTTGGGCGAGCGTTATCCGCACACCGCGCGCATTTTCCGCTGGCCAGCCGACGAAGCGCAGGAACCGGTCTTTCAGGTTTACCGCGTCGCCCGCTAATGCCTCGGCCCGTTTCAGCGCGCCGGCGGAAGGCTCGCGTCGAGCCAGCCGTGC
>JBBRXI010000366.1:0-2742 GCA_038248575.1 Burkholderiales bacterium
GGCGCCGGCGACAGGCCAATTTCCTCTTTAGCCTCGCGTAGCGCGGTGTGCGCCGGCGAACGATCTTCCGGTTCGACGCGGCCGCCAGGAAAACTGATCTGTCCGGGATGGTCGCGCAGGTCGTCGGTGCGCTGAGTGAACAGCACCGTCGGCCCGTCCGCGCGCAAGACGATCGGAAAGAGAACCGAAGCGGGCGTCAATTCCCCTGCGGCGCCGTCTTCAGCGAGAAATTCGCTTCGCGTCGGCGACCGGTGGAGCACCGAGCGTAAGTGGTCAAGGTCGATCTCGGCCGTATTTGAGAAGCGCAGCACGTCGACTTTATTTTCCGTTTCCGGATTCCTCGGTTTCAATTTCGGCGCGCACGGCATTGAGGGCGTCCTGCAGGGCTTCTTCCGAGAGCGCGTTGATCGACGTCGCGACGAGATCGGCCGAGACGACGGCACCGACCGGCAGATGCTTGCTGTCCAGACAGGCGATCAGTGCCGCTGTCGCGCCGACAACGCGCAACAGGGTTTGTCGCTCGCTCATGAACAATTCGAGTTCGCGGCGCAACATGATGATTTCCTGGTCGCGATGGGGCATTCGTTTCTCCTAATAGCGTTTCTTCAGCGTCATGGTGTTCCCACTGTGCTGCATTTCCATACGGTTCAAAAAACTCATGCCGAGCAGCGCGACGGGCATGTCGTGCTGAAAGACCGAGGCATCCACATTGTTCAGGACGATGTCGCCGACGCGCACCGTATCGAGTTTGACGTACGAGACGACGGTAATTCCGTTGGCCGTTTGCGTCCTGCCGAGTTGCCCCTTGCTGGCGTCGATGCCCATCCGGCGCGCGTCACTCGCGCCGAGCGCAATCAGCGAGGCACCGGTATCGACGATAAAACGCACGCTCGCTCCGTTGATGGTTCCGGTGGTCATGAAATGCCCTCTGCCGTCGGCAGTCAGTACGGCGCTGGCCGGGCCGCTGCCCGACGACTGCGAAGCGACGTTCTGGCCAACGCGCAGTACGCGCTTCTTGCCGTCCACTTCGAGCGTCGCGGTGTCGCCGTCGATGGCGACGACCATGACGCCCTCTTCGCTCGTCGCGCCGAGCGCGACGATGCGCGGTGCTCCGCCGTTGATCGTCAGCAAGGCCTTGCCCGAAAAAAGACCGGCCAGGCCGACGTTGGCGGCATCGGCGACCGGCGCGACGAATCCTAGGCAGAGCATCGCGGCGCGCGTAAAATCAAGCGCGCCCGGAAAGCTGCTGCCTCGCCTCAAGCCAGTCATGAAACCAATCGCCATTATTCGCCACACCAAAACAGAGGGACCGGGCTATTTTGCCACATTCCTCGATCGCCGCTCGCTTGCCTGGCAATTGATCGCCGTCGACCGCGGCCATCGCGTTCCGGCCGACGCCGACGCCTTCTCCGGCATCGGCCTGATGGGCGGCCCGATGAGCGTGAACGATCGGCTGCCGTGGATCGCCGACGAATGCGCGCTGATTCGCGATGCGTACGCCAAGGACGTCCCGGTCGTCGGCCATTGCCTCGGCGGCCAGATGATCAGCAAGGCGCTCGGCGGCCATATTACGCCCAGTGCGAACAAGGAAATCGGCTGGGGCCAGGCGCGCGCTGAAAACTGCGCGGACGGCGGCGTGGCCATCGTCCGCCGCTGGCTCGGCGACGTGCTTGACGCGCATGCCGCGAATGACGGTGCGCTCGACGTATTCCAGTGGCACGGCGAAAGCTTCAGCATCCCGGCCGGGGCGCAGCGGATACTGAGCAACCGCTTCTGCGCCAACCAGGCATTTGTCATCGGGCCGCATCTGGCCATGCAGTTCCACGTCGAAATGACCGCAGCGATGATCGGCGAATGGTGCGCGTCGTGGCCAGCCGAGATTGGCGCCCTGAGGTTATTGCCGCCGACGGTGCAGACGCCGCAACAGATGCTCGCTGAGGCGCAGACCCGCCTGGCACCATTGCACCGGCTTGCCGACCAGCTTTATTCGGCGTGGATAGCCGGGCTCAAGCCGTCAAAGGCGTCGCCGAGGGGCTGACGGTAGCGCCCGCCCCGGGGCATGATCCAACGCCGGCGAGCCCGCACCGCGGCCCATGGTCTGGCTCAGGCCTTGTGCTCGACGACGACGCACTGGTAGACGCCACCGAAAAAGGTTCTCTTACGCCAGGTGAATTCGTCGGCGCGCGTCGCATAGTGCTCGATCTCGTTCTTCCACAGCGCTTCGGCAAAGGGCTCGAGGTAGTGGTTGACGAACTTGAGCACGTAGCGGATCGGCTGCCATTTCGCCGGATTGTGGTAATCGACGAAGATCACCTTGCTACCCTTAGGCAGCTTGCTCAGCATGTTGTTGACGATCTCGTATTTTTTTTCTTCGGGCACTTCGTGCAACAGGAAAAAACTGCAAATCAGGTCGTAGTCGACCGCTTCGTGGCCGTCGAAATTGGCCGCGTCGCTGCGGATGACCTTGGTCCACTCCATCCCGTTGAGCTTGCGGTGGCCATGCTCGATCTGGATCGGCGTGACGTCGGTGAGATGAAAAACGCCGGTCGAACCGACTTTCTTTGCCGCGCGCGTCACGAGATCGCCATAGACGTGCGCCAGTTGCCAAACGCGCATGCCGGCCTCGATTTCGTTAAGGTAAGCACGCATCAGACGTTGGTCATTGAGAAACAGCAAGACACGGACAACCCAAATATGGTCGAGCGCGCGCACCCACTTCGGATCGACGTAGGCCCAGTCATA
>JBBRXI010000367.1:0-2741 GCA_038248575.1 Burkholderiales bacterium
AACGCGATGACTGACACGGTAAGCAATTCCGGGCAGAAGGATGAAATCCCGTCCCGCCAGGGTGCCTGGAAGTATATCGAGCGACAGGGTGCCGGGCCTCACCTCATGACGTCTAGCACGCTCACCGGGACGCGGGTTCTCAACCGTCAGGACGAGACGCTCGGAATAATCAGCGACATCGTGCTGAACGTCGAGGAAGGCGGGATCGCCTACGCCGTGATGGCCTCTGGCGGTTTCATGGGCATTGGCGAGCGCTTGTTCGCGCTGCCGTGGTACGCGCTCGCCCTCGATATGGAGCGCCAGTGCTGTGTGCTCAACGCCGAGAAATCGGAATTCGACGAAACGCGCGGTTTTGATAAGGACCATCTGCCCGAATCGCCGTAAGGGCGACGCAGCGCATCCTACGGTTGCTTACGCCCCGTCCGACGACCCTGGAAGGGCATTGGGCATGACGATTGCTCGACACGGGCAAGGCCGTGGACGACGATCGCCTCATCCGTGGTCCCGGCACTTGCCCTTTTTTCTGTGGAGAATGCCATGCAATCACTCGCCTTAAGGGTTGAGCGTCAGCCGCAACACTATCCCGTGCCAGCGCGCGCGCCGGCCCTGGTTCCTGTAGCTAAACGCACTTACGAGAACCGTCTGCTCAGGGCGCTTCCCCGTGAAGTGCAGGACCGTATCGGGCCGCACCTCGAACGCATCGAATTGCCGCAAGGCGCGGTACTCTACGAGGCCGGTGCGCAAGTCAGATACACCTACTTTCCGGTCAACTCGATCGTTTCATTGCTCTACGTGATGGAAAATGGCGACTCTGCGCAGACCGTCATGGTCGGCTTCGAAGGCCTGGTTGGCGTTTCGCCCTTCATGGGCTGTAAGAATTCACCGAGCCGCGCCGTCATGCAGAGTTCCGGCGCTCTCTACAAGGTGCGTTCCAGCCTGATGGCGCAGGAGTTCGTGAACAATGCGCAGGCGACACAGTTGCTTCTGCGCTACACCCAGTCGCTGTTTATCCAGTTGGCGCAATCGGCTGTATGCAATCGCCATCATTCGCTGGAAAACCAGCTTTGTCGCTGGCTGCTCACGACGCTTGACCGCCTGCACGGCAACGAGATGTACATCACCCAGGAACTGATCGCCAACATGATTGGCGCTCGTCGCGAAGGGGTGACCGGGGCAGCCGGAAACCTGCAGCGCATGGGCATCATCACCTACAGCCGCGGCCACATTACGGTCGTCGACCGCCCGGCACTCGAGCGCCATGTATGCGAGTGCTACGCCACGGTCAAGCAGCAAACGGATCACCTGATCACCGACGGCGCCGATTGACACGGCCGGTTCGGGGGCGTCGATACGGTGCGTCCAGGGTCTTCTGGGTGTGCTGGTCGGCGTTCATCTTTTCTTCGCGAGGCTTTACATGACACACGATCGGCGGGCAAAACCCGAGGCGCACGGGCATCTCAAGGAAAGCCTCAAGAAGCAGGGCAAGAGCGACGAGCTCGCCGAGCAGATTGCAGCGCAGACCGTCGCCGAGACGGCAAACCGCAAGCGGGCCGACAAAGAGCCCGTCGCCCCCGCAAAAGGCGGGACGCGCGAGAAAGACACGCCAAAGCCCGGTTGACCGCGCAAGCAGCGCGCGCGCGGCCTTCATCGAGTCGATACCGCAAGCGCGTGGATCGCATTTCGCATTTCCGTTGGCCAACCCCGGCGTCCTCGGCAGGTCGCGGCCGCGTATAATTCGCGGTTTAGCCCATCTCCGACCATCGCCGACCATGCAGGAAAAATACCAACCGCAGGACATCGAGGTCGCCGCGCAGGCGCTGTGGACGCAGACCGGTGCTGCACGCGCCAGCGAAGACGCCAGTCGGCCCAAATACTACTGCCTGTCGATGTTCCCCTACCCGTCGGGCAAGTTGCACATGGGCCACGTGCGCAACTACACGATCGGCGACGTGCTCGCGCGCTTCCACAAAATGCTCGGCTTTAACGTGATGCAGCCGATGGGTTGGGACGCCTTCGGCATGCCGGCCGAGAACGCGGCGATCCAGAACAATGTGCCGCCGGCGCAATGGACGTACGCCAATATCGAGTACATGAAGGGGCAACTCAAGCGCCTCGGCTTCGCGATCGACTGGGAACGCGAGTTGGCGACCTGCAAGCCCGATTACTATCGCTGGGAACAGTGGCTGTTTACCCGTCTTTACGAAAAAGGCCTGATCTACAAGCGCCTCGGCACGGTGAACTGGGACCCCGAGGACCAGACGGTGCTGGCCAACGAGCAGGTCATCGACGGCCGCGGCTGGCGCTCGGGCGCGCTGATCGAGAAGCGCGAGATCCCGATGTACTACATGAAGATCACGGCTTACGCCGACGAGCTTCTCGCCGACCTCGACCAGCTTCCCGGCTGGCCCGAGCAGGTCAAGACGATGCAGAAAAACTGGATCGGCAAGAGCTTTGGCTGCGACGTCGGCTTTCCGTACGACGCGCAATCGATCGGTCGCGACGGCGTGCTGAAGGTGTTTACGACGCGCCCCGACACGCTGATGGGTGCGACTTACGTTGCCGTTGCCGCCGAGCACGCGCTGGCGACGCAGGCGGCGCAAAAGAATCGCGCACTCGCCGATTTCATCGACGAATGCAAACGCGGCGGCGTCGCCGAAGCCGACATGGCGACGATGGAAAAAAAGGGCATGCCCACCGGGCTGTTCGTCAACCACCCGCTGACCGGCAAGCTCGTCGAGGTC
>JBBRXI010000368.1:0-2734 GCA_038248575.1 Burkholderiales bacterium
GCCGCGTAGTAGCTGATGGCCTGGAAATCGATCTTCGGATAGTGCACGTTGGGCCACTTCGGCTCTTCCATCTTGAGCCACGCCTGGTAAGACTTGAGGCGAAATTCGAGCAACCACTTGGGCTCGTTCTTCTTCGCCGAAATCATCCGGATGGTGTTTTCGTTGAGCCCCTTCGGCGCGACGTCTGTCTCGATCGTGGTGACGAAGCCGTGCTTGTAAGGCTGGCCAATGAGTTTTTGCAGTACCGCGCTCATGATGTGGATCCTGTTCTGTCAAGCCGAAAAGGACGATCCGCAGCCGCAGGTCGTGGCGGCACCAGGATTGTTCTTGATGACAAACTGCGCGCCGTCCAGATCGTCTTTGTAGTCAATCTCGGCCCCCGCCAGGTACTGATAGCTCATCGCATCAATGAGCAACGAGACACCGTTTTTGGTCATGGTCGTGTCGTCTTCATTGGCGAACTCGTCAAAGGTGAATCCGTACTGAAAGCCGGAACAACCGCCGCCTTGAACATAGACGCGGAGTTTCAGGTCTGCGTTGCCCTCTTCGGCAATCAGTTCAGCGACTTTGGCCGCCGCGCTGTCGGTAAAGACAAAAGGCGCTGGCATTTCCGTCTGGGTTTGTTCAGTGACCGAGCTCATCGGCTTACCTCGGTATTCTTTGCGTCAGGCTTGGTCTTTTTCACATTGAAACTCTCGCCACAGCCGCATTCGCTTTCGACGTTGGGGTTGTCGAACTTGAACATCTGCTTGAGTCCCTCTTTGACGAAATCGATACGCGACCCATCGAGCACCAACAGGCTGTCGGTATCCATAACCACACGTGCGTTGTGCGACTCGAATGTGTGATCTCCGGGGCGTATTTCGTCGGCGATGTCAAAGGTGTGTGCCAGTCCCGTACAGCCCACCTTCTTGATGCCGATGCGCAGGGCAAGCCCTTTGCCACGCTTCGCCAACTGGCTCTGAATCTGTTTCGCCGCGTTTTCTGTCAAGGTAATCGTCATAACTCAACCTCCAAAGAAGCCGTACCCAGCACTGCGATCAGCAGGGATGTCCCTGCCGGATCGCCGGAAGGTCCGTCGTGCCGCCGAGAGCACCGCAAGTAGTGTCGTGTCGAAACCATCTACTTGTCAACATGGTATTGAAGCGCTACTATCAACGCAGGGTCAAGGAGCTGAAGATGGACAGTCGTGCGATCGCAGAGTTGGTCTTGCACCTGGGGCGCATCGCCTCAGCCGAGGCGCTCGTCGAGGGCCTGACGCCGGTCCAGTGGGCAGGGCTCAGGTACTTCGCACGGGCCAACCGCTTCTCCCGAACGCCATCCGCTTTCGCGGCTTTTCACGGCACGACTCGGGGCACGGCGTCGCAGACGATCAAGAACCTTGAGGCCCAGGGCTTTCTGGCGCGCATGCGATCAGAGACAGACCGGCGCAGCGTCCATCTCGTTCTGACGGAAAAAGCCACGGCCATTCTTGAGAATGATCTCTTCGAAACCCTGGTCCGTGCCGTCGAGACCCTGCCCCTGGGCGGCCGTGGTCAGTTCGCCAGCGCCTTGCAGCGCGTGCTCGGCCAGGTGGCGTTGGAGAGGGGCCTGCCGACCTTCGGCAACTGCGCGTCGTGCACGCATCTGAAAGGCGACGACTGCGGCAGGGAGCGACAGCAGTCCTATGCGTGCGGGTTCTCGAGCGAGCCGCTGCGTCTGGAGGAACTGGATGGGATCTGCATCAACTTCGTCCAAGGCAAGGCCTTGCCGGAGAGAGGCGCCCTCATCGGGAGCGCGCCGCGATGACTGCTGTTCCCGCTTCAGCGATCACCATCAACGACAACCCCTCTGACCCGAGCAAGCCGAGCAAGCCGGGCAACCCGACTCACGCGCTCGCCGACCGGCTGCGCGAGCATCTTCAAACGCTCGCCGCGCTGCGCGTATCGATCAGCTATCGGGACCTAGCCAAGGCGATGCTGCTCTCGCCCCCTCAGACCATTCATCAAGTGACCGACGCGTTGGAGCAACTCATGGCCGAGGACGCGGCGGCCGACTGCCACTTCATTGCGGCGATGGTCGTCAGCCAGTGGCGCAGCGGCATGCCGGCTCCGGGCTTCTTCGACTGCGCGGCTCGGCTCGGCCGCTTTGCCAGCGATGCAACGGAATCCGACGCCAGGCTGTTTCATGCGCTCGAGTTCAACGCGTCGGTCGCCTTGTGGGCGCGTCCATGCCCGATAGCGGCGACGACGTGAAGGGCCAGCGCCCGCGCGTGGTCATCGTCGGCGCCGGCTTCGCCGGCCTGACCGTCGCGAAGCGGCTTGCCAAGGCGCCGGCGGACATCACCCTGATCGACCGGCAGAACCATCACCTCTTTCAACCACTGCTTTATCAAGTGGCGACGGCAGGGCTGTCGCCGGCCGACATCGCCTGGCCGATTCGAAGCCTGGTCCGGCGCCAGCGCAACACCCGCGTGCTGCTGGGCGCAGTCACAGGCGTTGATCGCGCGCGCAAACACGTCATCTTGGACGGTCAAGACATTGCCTATGACGTCCTGGTGCTCGCGACCGGGGCCAGCCATGGCTACTTCGGCCACGACAGCTGGGCCGACCATGCGCCCGGCCTGAAGACGGTCGACGACGCTACAGAGATCCGACGCCGTCTGCTGCTCGCCTTCGAGCGCGCCGAGACGGAATCCGATGCGCGCGAGCGCGAACGACTGCTCACCATCGTGATCGTCGGTGGTGGACCCACC
>JBBRXI010000369.1:0-2728 GCA_038248575.1 Burkholderiales bacterium
ACACCGCGACGTCCCGAAAGGTCGCCCATGATGTTGCCCATGTACTCCTCTGGCGTCTCGACCTCGACCGACATCATCGGCTCGAGCAACGTCGGCTGCGCTTTCTTCAAGCCTTCCTTGAAGGCCATCGAAGCCGCCATGCGGAACGCGTTTTCGTTCGAGTCGACGTCGTGGTAGGAACCATCGAACAGCGTGAACTTGATATCGACGACCGGGTAGCCGGCGAGGACGCCGCTCTTGATGCAGTCCTGCAGACCTTTATCAACGGCCGGGATGTACTCGCGCGGAACGGTGCCGCCCTTGACCGCGTCGACGAACTCGTAGCCCTTGCCAGCTTCGTTCGGCTCGATCTTGATCCAGACGTGACCGAACTGGCCGCGACCGCCCGACTGCTTGACGAACTTGCCTTCCTGCTCGACGGTCTTCTTGATGCATTCGCGGTAAGCGACCTGCGGCGCGCCGACATTGGCTTCGACGTTGAATTCGCGGCGCATGCGGTCGACGATGATCTCGAGGTGCAACTCGCCCATGCCGGAGATGATCGTCTGCCCGGTTTCCTCATCCGAACGTACGCGGAACGACGGATCCTCGTTGGCCAAACGGCTGAGCGCAAGACCCATCTTTTCCTGGTCGGCCTTGGTCTTCGGTTCGACGGCGATGTGGATCACCGGCTCCGGGAAAACCATGCGTTCGAGCGTGATGATCGCCGACGGATCGCACAACGTCTCGCCGGTCGTCACTTCTTTCAGGCCGACGCAGGCGGCGATGTCGCCGGCCAGCACTTCCTTGATTTCTTCGCGGTTGTTGGCGTGCATCTGCAGCACGCGGCCGATGCGCTCCTTGCGCCCCTTGATCGGGTTGTAGATCGTATCGCCGGTCTTCAGCACACCGGAATAGACGCGGATGAAGGTCAGCTGACCGACGTAGGGGTCGGTCATCAGCTTGAAGGCGAGCGCCGAGAACTTGGCGCTATCGGAGGCTTCACGGGTGACCGTCTCGCCGTTTTCCGCTTCGCCGGCTACCGGCGGGATGTCGACCGGCGACGGCAAGAGGTCGATGACCGCGTCGAGCATGCGCTGCACGCCCTTGTTCTTGAACGCCGTGCCACACAGCATCGGCTGTATTTCGCAGGCGATCGTGCGGTCGCGCAGGCCCTTGATGATTTGCGCTTCGGACAGATCGCCCGACTCGAGATACTCGTTCATCAACTCTTCGGACGACTCGGCGGCGACCTCGACCATCTTGGCGCGCCACTCGTCGGCCTGCGCCTGCAGTTCTGCCGGGATCTCGCGGTAGTCGAACTTCATGCCCTGCGACGCGTCGTCCCAGTAGATCGCCTTCATCTTGATCAAATCGACGACGCCCTGGAAGTAGTCTTCCTTGCCGATCGGGATGACGATCGGCACCGGGTTGGCTTTAAGGCGCGTGCCCATCTGCTGGACGACCTTGAAGAAGTCGGCGCCCTGACGATCCATCTTGTTCACGAAAGCGAGGCGCGGAACCTTGTATTTGTTGGCCTGGCGCCAGACCGTTTCCGACTGCGGCTGGACGCCGCCAACGGCGCAATAGACCATGCACGCACCGTCGAGCACGCGCATCGAGCGCTCGACTTCGATCGTGAAGTCGACGTGGCCCGGCGTGTCGATGATGTTGATCCGGTGTTCGGGGCGGACGAAATCCATCCCCTTCCAGAAACACGTCGTTGCCGCCGAGGTGATGGTGATGCCGCGCTCCTGCTCCTGCTCCATCCAGTCCATGGTGGCCGCGCCATCATGCACTTCGCCAATTTTGTGATTGACGCCGGTGTAGAAAAGGATGCGTTCGGTAACCGTCGTCTTGCCGGCGTCGATGTGCGCGCTGATACCGATATTGCGGTAGCGATCGATGGGGGTTTTGCGTGCCACAGTAAGGAACCTTCACTAATAAAGAACGATCGTCGCAGACCGGCTGCGACGATGAAAAGCAATTCGAATCAGAATCGGAAGTGGGCGAACGCCTTGTTGGCGTCAGCCATGCGGTGCACTTCGTCGCGCTTCTTGACGGCGCCGCCACGGTTTTCCGACGCTTCAAGCATTTCGGCGGCGAGTCGCTGCCCCATCGATTTTTCCGACCGCTTGCGCGCCGCTTCACGCAGCCAGCGCATGGCGAGCGCCATGCGACGGCTCGGGCGGACTTCGACCGGAACCTGGTAGTTGGCACCACCGACACGGCGGCTCTTCACTTCGACGAGCGGCTTGATATTGTTCATGGCCAGACCGAACACTTCGATCGGGTCTTTGCCGCCCTTGCTCGTGATCAAGTCGAAAGCGCCATAGACAATGCGCTCGGCAACCGACTTCTTGCCGCTCATCATGATCGTGTTGACGAATTTGGACACTTCGATATTGCCGAACTTCGGATCGGGCAGAATATCGCGCTTGGGTACTTCACGACGACGTGGCATAGCAACCTCTCAAATATTTCAATTCAGTTGAAGATCGGCACGACATGCGCCAACCCTCGCGGCCGCCCATAGGAACGGCCACTTACTCAAACGGCCAGCAGTCCACTGCGAGCCGTTTTAGGCTTTCTTGGGACGCTTGGTGCCGTACTTCGAACGGCTCTGCTTGCGGTCCTTGACGCCTTGCGTATCGAGCGAGCCACGCACCGTGTGGTAACGCACGCCCGGCAAGTCCTTGACGCGACCGCCGCGGATCAGGACCACCGAGTGCTCCTGAAGATTGTGACC
>JBBRXI010000370.1:0-2725 GCA_038248575.1 Burkholderiales bacterium
GCGATGAACAGAACGCCTTTTGCTTCGCTGACTCCCGACTCGATTCTCGACGGGCTCGAATCGGTCGGCCTGAAACCGGACGGACGCCTGCTCGCGCTCAACAGCTACGAGAACCGTGTCTATCAGGTCTATGTCGACGACGGCACGCCGCTCGTCGTCAAATTTTACCGCGCCGGTCGCTGGAGCGACGCGGCGATCCGTGAGGAACACGGCTTTTCGAGCGAACTCGCGCTGCGCGAGTTGCCGGTCATTGCGCCGCTCTCGATTGCCGGGCAGACGCTGCACTGCCACGGCGATTTGCGCTTCGCGGTGTTTGCGCGCCAAGGCGGACGCGCGCCAGAATTCGACAGCGGCCAGACGCTCGAATGGATGGGGCGCTTTATCGGCCGCATGCACGCGGTCGGTGCGCTCAAAGCCTTCGTCGAACGTCCGGCGATCAGCATCGAGACTTTTGGCGAGGAGCCGCGCGACTTTCTCGAAGGCGGCGACTTTCTTCCCGCCGATCTCGCCGACGTGTACTTTGGCGTCGTCGACCAGGCGCTCGACGGCGTGCGCACCTGCTTCGATCGGGCCGGCACGGTGGCCACGCTGCGCTTGCACGGCGACTGCCACGCCGGCAACGTCCTGTGGGTTGAAAAAAGAAATGGCGCCGGCGTCACCAGTGGTCCCTTTTTCGTCGATTTCGACGATTCGCGCATGGGTCCGGCGGTACAGGATCTCTGGATGTTGCTCTCCGGCGAGCGCCAAGATCAGACACGGCAGATGGCCGAGGTGCTTTCCGGCTACGAGGATTTTTACGCCTTCGACGCGCGCGAGCTGTACCTCGTCGAAGCGTTGCGTACCTTGCGCCTGATCCATTACGCCGGCTGGCTGGCGCGCCGCTGGGACGATCCGGCGTTCCCGTTGGCCTTTCCGTGGTTCAACACGCAGCGCTATTGGCAGGAACGCATTCTCGAACTGCGCGAGCAGATCGCGCTGATGGACGAGCCCCCCCTCTGGTCGGACTGAGCGACACCGTGGCGTGCCGCTCATCGCGGCTCACCAGCGCCCCGCCATACAATCCATCCTTTGTCAGCTGCTCACCATGACACTCGAAGCGCACCCGATTTTTTCCCGGCGCAAGGTCGTTTTCCTGCTCGCGTCGCTGTGTTGCCTGCTGTGGGGAAGCTCGTACCCGGCGATCAAGAGCGGCTACGCGTTGTTCGCCATCGCGCCGACCGATATCGCCGCCAAAATGGTTTTCGCCGGCTACCGCTTCGCGTTTGGCGGCCTCGTGCTGCTGGTCATGGCGGCCTTCAGCAAGCGTGCGCTTTTTGCCGAGGGCGTGCGCAACTGGCGCGGCATCGTCGTGCTGGGATTGACGCAAACGTCGATTCACTACGTTTTCTTCTACATCGGCCTGGCTTATACGACCGGCGTCAAAGCCTCGGTCATCAACTCGACCACGATATTTTTCAGCGTCTGGATGGCCCACCTCATCTACCGGAACGACCGGCTCACGAGCACTAAAATCGTCGGCTGCGTGATCGGTTTTATCGGCGTGATGGTCGTCAATTTCAATCACCGCCTGCTCGATTTGAACTTCACGCTGCTCGGCGAAGGATTTGTCGTGATTGCCGCGTTCATTCAGGCGGCGGCGATGATCTACGGTAAGAAAATTTCGCAGAAAATGAATCCGATGGTGATGACCGGCTACCAACTCGCCATCGGCGGCACCGTCCTGCTAGTCGGAGGTTATGTCCTGGGCGGCACGCTGGGCACGGTCACGGCGGCTTCATCAGCGTTGCTCTTTTACCTCGTCCTGCTCTCGTCCGCCGCGCTGTCGCTATGGGCGCTGCTCTTGAAATACAACCGCGTCGGCCTGGTTTCCGTATTCAATTTCCAGGTGCCGATTTTCGGCGCCATACTCTCGGCGATTTTCCTCGGCGAGAGCATTCTGGAATGGAAAAACATCGCCGCGCTGGCGCTCGTCTGTTCAGGAATCTGGCTGGTCACCACGGATAATTCGGCCGTTGCCCCGGCCCCGGCGCAAAAGGCCGGGGGCGCCTGAGTCGACTACGCCTGGCTTTCGGCGACAAAGGCGCTGAACGTCTCGGCGATCAGAAAAGCAACGGTCGCCCCGGCGTCCTGCAGCCCCAGCGTCTTTTCCTGAAAACACGCGGCCTTGCCGTGCTGGGCGACCATACCCTTGGTCGCTTCGAGTCCCGCGGCGGCCGCTTGCATGGCTTTTTTCAACGCGTCCGGCAACGTCGCCTGGCCGCCGAGCGAGTCGGCAAGCGAGGCGGCAAGCGATGCGGCAAGCGGCGCGAGCACGTCGATGACGGTCTTCTCGCCGGGCTTGGCCTTGCCGCGTTCGGCGACGCCAGCAAGGAATGCGCTCCAGAACAAAGCCATCTCGGCGGTGCCGATGGCCGGCGCCGATTCGAGCGCCTTGCCGGCGCGCATGAAGCCGGTCGCCATCAGCGTCCCCATCGTCGACGGCGCGGCCTTGGCCATCGCCATTCCGGCCAACTGCAGCGTGCGGCCGATCGGCTCGGCGACGTTCGTGGCGACCGATTCGCTGGCCGCGCCGAAGGCCTTGTTCATTGTCAGGCCGAGGTCGCTGTCGCCGACCTTGCCGTCGAGGTCGATAAGAAAATCGCGCTGGGCGACAAAAACCTCGCGCAGGCGCGCGAACAGCGGCGCAAGGTCTTCGCGGCGGATGCTGTCCATCGTCGTGCTCGCC
>JBBRXI010000371.1:0-2724 GCA_038248575.1 Burkholderiales bacterium
ACACGCAAGGGGCGCGGCTACGGGATCTACGACAACAAGTCGCACGGCGCGCCGCACAAGATGAACAGCCCGGCGTTCTGGAAAACCAAGGAAGATTTCGCTGCCAAATACGGCGTCGATTTTGCCAATTTCGGCCAGCCGGCGCCCGACGGCGCCGCGGCGATCGACGCCCAGGCGAAGCAAAACCTCGGCGCGGTGAGCGAGGTGCTGCGCCGCGACCCGGCGCTCGTCGATTACCTCGCCGAGACGCTACTGACGATTGCCGGCGAAGTTCCCTCGGCGCCGAAAGCGCCGCTCTTCGACCTGACGCGCAACCCCCTCGACGACCCCGAACTGTTCGACGCGGCGAGCTACCCGGCCGAACTCTTTGCCGCGCCGGGCAGCGTCCAGTCGAACCGCGCCGCGTTCGGCAAATGGGGCAGCTACATCAACTCGCTGTGCAAGGCCAAATACGGGCGGCCGATGTTCCTCGCCTGCGCTGCGGATCTGGCCGAATCGACCAACGTCGCCGATTTCGGCAAGGACTTCGGGGCGCTGCCCAATTTCGGCTGGTACGACCGCAAGACGAACATCGAAGGCGCGATCATCCCGCAGGAAATCACCGAGTTCGCCAATTCGGCGATGATGGCCGCGCTGGCGACGACCAATCTATCGTCCGACCCGTTTGTCGAATTCAACGGCTTTTGCGGCGTCTGCTCGACCTACGCCTCGTTCAGCTACCTGAAATACGGCGAGATGCGCCTGCTCAGCCAGATGGCCCAGGATTGCCAGATCAAGTTCGGCAAGGTGATCTGGGTCGCCGGCCACTCGGGCATCGAAACCGCCGAGGACGCGCGCTCGCACTACGGTGTTTTCGCGCCGGCCGTCACCCAGCTCTTCCCCGACGGTCAGGTCATCAACCTCTACCCGTCGGACTTCAACGAAGTGCCGGTGATGCTCGCTGCGGCGATGCGCTGCGCGCCGCCGATCATCGCGCTGCATCTGACGCGCCCGTCGATCACCCTGCCCGACCGCCAGGCGCTTGGCATCGCCAGCCACAGCGAAGCGGCCAAGGGCGCCTACCTGATTCGCGATTTTGCCGCCGGGCTGCCGAAAATGGGGACGTTGATCGTCCAGGGCACGGTATCGACCGCCAACCTGATCGCGCTACTGCCTGAACTTGCGGCGCGCCGGCTCAACGTCAAGATCGTCGCCGCGACGAGCCCCGAGCTATTCCATCTTCAGGATGAGGCCTACCGCGCGCGCGTCCTGCCGATGAGCGACTGGATGGATTCGACGATCGTCACCAATATGTCGCGGCGCAGCATGTACGACTGGATCAGTTCGCCGGTCGCCAAAGCCTACGCCATGAGCAGCGATTTTGACGATCAGTGGCGCAGCGGCGGCCGCCTCGGCGAGATCACCGCCGAGGCGCATCTCTCGCCCGAGTGGCTGCTCGAAGGGATCGAACGCTTCGTCAATGAGCGCGAGGCGCGGCGCCGGCAGCTCTCGATCGCCTGAACCGTCGCCTGGCATTATTCACCGGGAATGTCACGGGAATTGACCCGGCGAGCCGAGGCGCAGATACTGGACGACGCTCGCGTCCGACCCTCAGCGCAGCGCGCCCGGGAGCGCGCGCACCCACTCTTCCCGAGGCTTGATTACGATGCACCTGATCGACAGCGTTCTCGCCATCCTGCTGATGATCGGCGTCGGCGTCTTCGCCGCCTGGAAGATGGGCTTTAACGAGCAAAACTCGACCGCGCTACCCCGGCTGGTGATCGGCGTGACGCTGCCGGCCTACATGATCAGCAATATCTCGGTGAACTACAGCAGCGAATCGCTGATCGCCATGGCGCCAGGCCTCTCCGTGCCGTTTGCTGCGCTCGGCATTTGCTATGTGCTCGGCACTTTCGTCGCCCGGCTGATCGGCCTGCCAACGAACCGGCGCGGAACATTCACCTCGATGTTCGCGCTCTCGAACACGATTTTCATCGGTCTGCCGGCCAACCTGATGCTCTTCGGCGAAAAGAGCACGCCCTACGTGCTGCTCTTCTATATCGCCAACACCGTGCTGTTCTGGACGGTCGGCGTCTATGGCATCAGCCGCGACGGCGACAGTGCGTCGGCGAGAGTCTTCGCGCTCGCCAACCTCAAGCGCGTTTTCTCGCCGCCTTTGACCTCGTTTCTCTTCGCCGTCGTCTGCGTCCTCGCCGGAATCAAGCTGCCGACGCTCGTCCTCTCGGTCTGCAAGACGGTCGGCAACTCGACGACGCCGCTCTCGATGATTTTCATCGGCATCGTGCTGCACTCGGTCGACTGGCGATCCATCCGCCTCGATCGCTCGCTGGCAAGCTTGATCGGCGCCCGCTTCATCCTTGCCCCGCTCGTCGTCATCGCGCTCTGCCGCTTCGTTCCGTTGCCCTTGCTGATGAAGCAGGTTTTCGTCATCCAGGCTTCGATGCCGATCATGACGCAGACGGCGATCCTCGCCAAGACCTACAACGCCGACTACAAGTACGCAGCCGTCATGACCTCGGTGACCACCTTGATCAGCCTCTTGACGATCCCGATGGTTATGCTGCTCATGAACCACTTCGATTTATTCGGATAAGCGGGGGAGCCTCAGGGCGCGTGTAGCGCGACGTCGATCAGCGTCATAACCAGCGGCGTCGTCAGCGCCGCAAGACCGGTCGATAAGACCAGGCTGCTGGCGATCGGGCCTTCGAGCACCTTGAATTGCCG
>JBBRXI010000372.1:0-2723 GCA_038248575.1 Burkholderiales bacterium
AGGTCGAGCGTCTTGACGCCGCGCAGCGCGAGGTAGCTGTCAAACGGCCCGGCGACCGCGCCGACGGCGTTATGCAGGAAGCCAAGCTGCTCGCGCAGCGCGGCATTGCGTTCGTCGCCGCTGACGACGGCGATGCCGCCAATGACATCCGAGTGGCCGTTGAGATATTTGGTCGACGAATGCATGACGATGTCGAAACCCAGTTCGAGCGGCCTTTGTATCCACGGCGAGGCGAAGGTATTGTCGGCGACCGAAATGAGGCGGTGGGCGTGACAAAAATCGGCCATCGCTTCGAGGTCGACGAGTTTCAGGAGCGGGTTGGTCGGCGTCTCGACGAGCAACATCCGGGTCTCGGGGCGCAGCGCCGCAGCCAGCGCGTCGGCGTCGGCGAGGTCCACGTAGGTGCACGAAATGCCCGCGCTGCGCAGGCGAACGTTGTTGAGTAGGCGGTAGGTGCCGCCGTAAAGGTCGTCGCTGGCGATGATGTGCGCGCCGCTATCGAGCACTTCGAGAATGGTCGCGATGGCCGCCATTCCCGAGGCGAAAGCGAACGCCTGGGCGCCACCCTCGAGGTCGGCGACACAGCGTTCGAGAGCCCAGCGCGTCGGGTTGTGCGAACGCCCGTAATCGAGCCCCTTATGCACGCCCGGGCTTGAATGGACGAAGGTCGTGTTGGCGTAGATCGGCGGCACGATCGCGCCGGTGCTCGGGTCCGGGGCCTGGCCGGCGTGGATGACGCGTGTCGCAAAACCGTGACGGCGATTGCCGGATGCTTGATCGCTCATGCGATTTTTCCTCATAGCCCGATGAAGCGCGCAATGTAGCATCCGGCGGGCCAACGAGGAAATGTCCCTGTCCACATTCCGAAAGGGCGTTCCGTACGCAACGCTGGTGCCATTTCTTCGTAGAATGGGGCGAACGAAAAGAGGAGGGCGCCATGGAGATGAAACGCATCAGTTCGGGAAAACTGCGTGCCGTCGGTTACGACGCGCGGGCACGCACGCTACGCGTCGAACTCGCCGACGGCAGCGTGATTGAGTATTCGGGCGTCGGTGACGAGGTCTGGCGCCGGTTATCGACCTCGGGGGCGGCGTGGAGCTATTACCGCGACAACGTCGAAGACGACTTTTCCGCCCGCTCTCTGGGCGCCGAAACGGCGCAGAAAGCAAATCCGCTCGACGACCTGTTCAGGAAGTAGGCGGCAGCGCTTTGCGCCGTCGTAGTGAGCCGCCGGCGGGCAACACGACGCGCCGGCGCGTCCTTAAGTCAGGCTTAAGTATTCCCGCCATACCATTCTCCCATCGCACGCATTTCGCATGCGTCAAGGCTTTATCAGGAGAATGGCAATGTCTTCGAATACTCTGAGAAAAAGTTCAATCGCCCTGGCGCTGGCGGCGGCATTGACCGGTGTTTATGCCGTCGGTGCGGAAAGCGCCTGGTGGCCCAGTCGCGCCTCGGCGGCGCAGCCGCAGCTCGCTCTGGCGGCAGCGGCACCGAGCGCTGCGGCAAGTGCTTCGCCACCGGCAACCACTTCGGTGCCGGTCACCGCATTGCCCGACATGACGGCGATCGTCGAGCGCAACGGTGCGGCAGTCGTCAATATCAGTGTTTCAGGAAAGGCGCGCAATTCAGCCTTGACGCCCGAGATGCCGCAGATCGAGCCGGGTGACCCGATGTACGAATTTTTCCGTCATTTCCGCGGTCCGCAGCAAGGCGGCGGCGCGCCGTCCCGCGGTCAGGGTTCGGGCTTCGTTCTGCGTGAAGACGGCATCATCCTGACCAACGCGCACGTCGTCGATGGCGCCGATGAGGTGACCGTGCGTTTCACCGACAAGCGCGAATTCAAAGCCAAAGTCCTCGGCGTCGACAAGATGAGCGACGTTGCCGTACTCAAGATCGACGCGCGCAATCTGCCGACGCTCAAGATCGGCAGCGGCACGAACGTCCGCGTCGGTGAATGGGTGCTGGCGATCGGTTCGCCGTTCGGCTTCGAGAACAGTGCGACGGCCGGCATCGTCTCGGCCAAGTCGCGCTCCTTGCCCGACGACAGCTACGTCTCCTTCATCCAGACCGACGTCGCGGTCAATCCCGGTAACTCGGGTGGTCCGCTCTTTAACATGGCCGGCGAGGTGATCGGCATCAACTCGCAGATCTATAGTCGCAGCGGCGGTTATATGGGCGTCTCCTTCGCCATCCCGATCGACGTCGTGATCAAGGTCGAGGAGCAGATCGTCAAGCACGGCAAGGTCGAACGCGGCCGCTTCGGTATCGCCATCCAGGAACTCAGTCCTTCGCTTGCCGAATCGTTCGGCATGAAGAAATCGGCAGGCGCGCTGGTCAGTTCGGTCGAAAACGACAGTCCGGCGGCGAAGAGCGGCCTTGAAGCCGGCGACGTGATCACCGCGGTTAACGGCAAGGAGATTATTGCCTCAAGGGAACTGCCGGCCCTCGTTGCCGACATGCGTCCAGGCGAAACGGCGAAGCTGCAGGTCTGGCGCAAGGGCGGTACGCGCGACTTAGACGTCAAGGTCGGCGCCAAGGACGAAGCCGACAAGCTCGCCAGCGCCGACGGCAAGGGCAGCGGCGCTGCCAGCCAGGGCAAGCTGGGCTTGGCGCTGCGGCCGCTGACGGCCGATGAGCGTCGCCAGATCGAGAGCAAGGGCGGGCTGCTCGTCGAGGACGTCGCCGGCGCCGCAGCGCGCGCCGGCATCCGGCCGGGCGAC
>JBBRXI010000373.1:0-2723 GCA_038248575.1 Burkholderiales bacterium
GCAGACACGGCAAGGGCGTCGCGTTGCTCGCTTTTGGCAGCATGCTGACGCCGGCGCTCGCCGCCGCTGAAGAGCTCGACGCGACAGTGGCCAATATGCGTTTCGTCAAACCGATCGACCGCGAACTCATTATCGAACTGGCGCGGGAACATTCGCTGCTTATCAGCATCGAAGAAAATGCCTTGATCGGTGGGGCGGGCGCCGAGGTGGCGCGCGTCCTGGAAGAAATTGTCAGTCCGCCGCAGTTGGTTCGCATGGGGCTGCCCGACCGTTTCATCGATCACGGCGATCAGGCGCTCTTGCTGGCCGAGGTGAACCTCGACAAGGCGGGGATCGTCCGCACGGTGCGCGCACACCAGGGCACGCGCGCGGCGGGGACGTAAGCGACGTTCGCTCCAGCCGTCGGATCGTGCCTCAGACCAATCGTCCGCACCCATCAGGAACCACATGAACGCACCGCATAAGCCCGCCCCCGCACCGCCCGCCGCTGCGATGGCCGATGTGCAGAACCTTGCCGACACGCGGCAGATCGCGATCAACCGGGTCGGCATCAAGGCCATCCGTCACCCGGTCAAGGTCCTCGACCGCTCGGGCGGCGTCCAGCACACGGTCGCCGTGTGCAACATGTACGTCGGCCTGCCGCACAATTTCAAGGGCACGCACATGTCGCGCTTCGTTGAAATCCTCAATACGCAGGAGCGCGAAATATCGGTGCAGAACTTCCCGACCATGCTGCGCGATATGGTGACCAAGCTCGAAGCCGAGATCGGGCACATCGAAATGAATTTCCCGTATTTCATCAATAAGGCGGCGCCGGTGTCCGGCGTGCAGAGCCTGATGGACTACGACGTGACGCTGGTCGGCGAGATCTGTCACGGCGAGATCGCCTCGACGATCAAGGTTGTTGTTCCCGTTACCAGCCTCTGCCCGTGTTCGAAGAAGATATCCGAGCGCGGCGCGCACAATCAACGATCGCACGTCACCGTCACCGCCCGCATCAGCGATCACCTGTGGATCGAGGAGATCGTCCAACTCGTCGAAGCGCAGGCCTCGTGCGAGCTGTACGGCCTGCTCAAACGCCCCGACGAGAAGTACGTCACCGAGCGCGCCTACGACAATCCCAAATTCGTCGAAGACATGGTGCGCGATGTCGCCGCGCGCCTCTCGGCCGAGCCGCGCATTTACTCGTACGTCGTTGAATCGGAAAACTTCGAGTCGATCCACAACCATTCGGCGTACGCGCTGATCGAAAGCGAGAACGTCAAACCGGCGTGAACCCCCGGTCAACAAGGAAACGGGGCGGCGTCTGACGACGCGGCCCCGTTTCTTTTTTTTCTTTGTGGCTCAGCTTGCGGCGGGAACGACCACCTTCTGCTTGCGCGTCAGCTTTTCCTTGATGCGCGCCGACTTGCCCGAACGCTCACGCAGGTAATAAAGCTTGGCCCGACGCACGTCACCACGACGCTTGACTTCGATCGCCGCGACGAGGGGCGAATAGGTCTGGAAGGTCCGCTCGACGCCCTCGCCCGACGAAATCTTGCGCACGATGAAATTGGAATTGAGGCCGCGGTTACGCTTGGCGATGACGACGCCTTCGTAAGCCTGCAGACGCTCGCGGGCGCCTTCCTTGACCTTGACCTGGACGACGACGGTGTCGCCGGGCGCGAAGGGGGGAATGGTCTTGCCCAGACGGGCGATTTCTTCTTGCTCAAGCTGCTCGATCAGATTCATTTTTAAACTCCATATGCAAACTAGGTTTTATTTTCCTGACCGCATTGCTCCTGAAACTGCACCAGGAGTTGCGTTTCCTCTTTCGACAGCGAACGCCCCGACAACAGTTCGGGCCGTCGCTGCCACGTCCGCCCCAGCGCCTCTTGCAGGCGCCAACGGCGAATCTGCTCGTGGTGCCCCGACAGCAAAACATCGGGCACCTTCCGACCTGCGTAAACCTCAGGCCGCGTATAGTGCGGACAATCCAGCAAGCCGGCGACAAACGAATCCTGCTGCGCCGATTCGGCGTCGTTCAAGACGCCCGGCAATTGCCGGACAATGGCGTCCAACAAGGCCATTGCCGGTAGCTCACCGCCCGAGAGGACAAAGTCCCCGAGCGAAATTTCTTCATCGACGACGCTCTCGATGAGCCGCTCGTCGATGCCTTCATAGCGACCGCAGAGCAAAATCAGCCCTTCGCTCTCGACGTCGCGCACAAACTGCATCACCCGCCGATGCGTCAGTTGCGCACCTTGTGGCGAGAGACAAACCACCCTGCTCCTGACCACCCCGGCGTCGACCTGTCTGGCCTTGGCCGCTATGACCGCCGCGTGCAGCGGCTGCGCCATCATCACCATCCCCGGACCGCCGCCATACGCGCGGTCGTCCACGGTGCGATGTCTGTCCTCGGTAAAATCACGCGGATTCCAGAAGTCCAGAGTCCAGCGCGCTTCTTCCAGCGCCCGTCGCGTCACGCCCGATTGTGTCAGCGCAACAAACATTTCGGGAAACAGCGTGACGACGTCGGCAACGAGTCGACTGCCGGTGACGCTCGCCCGTTGCTCCGTACTTACCAATCCGCTTCCCACTCGACGCGCACTCGGCGCGCCGTTAAATCCACGTCGAGCACGACGTTCGCGACGAACGGCAACAACCGCTCTTTGGCCGTCTCGGCACCTTCCTCGCCAACGCGCAAGACGTCGTTGGCCGACGTCGCGATCAACCCGAGTACC
>JBBRXI010000374.1:0-2708 GCA_038248575.1 Burkholderiales bacterium
CGCGGATCGTCGAGGGCGAGGACGCCGAGAAGGCGCTCCGCGACGTGCAGGCAGAGGCGTTCGCGATCACCCGCGAGGCCGGCTGGCGCACGCTCGGCATGCGCCACTTCGACGTGCAGATGGTCGGCGGCATGGTGCTGCACTACGGCAAGATCGCCGAAATGCGAACCGGCGAAGGCAAGACGCTGGTCGCGACGCTTCCGGCCTATCTCAACGCGCTGTCCGGCAAGGGCGTGCACATCATTACCGTCAATGATTACCTGGCGAGCCGCGACGCCGAGTGGATGGGGCGATTGCATCGTTTCTTAGGGCTCACGGTCGGCGTCAATCTGTCGCAGATGGACCACGACGCCAAGCAGGCGGCGTACGCCTCCGATATCACCTACGGCACCAACAACGAATTCGGCTTCGATTACCTGCGCGACAACATGGTCTATGCGGCGCGCGAGCGCGTGCAGCGCAAGCTCGCCTACGCCATCGTCGACGAGGTCGACTCGATCCTGATCGACGAAGCGCGTACACCGCTGATCATCTCCGGCCAGGCCGAGGATCATACCGACCTTTATGTGCGCATGAACCAGGTCGCGCCGATGCTTACGCGCTGCGCCGAAGAAGACGGTCCGGGCGATTACTGGGTTGATGAAAAAGGCCACCAGGTGCTGATGAGCGAAGCGGGCCACGAGCACGCCGAAGAGATTCTCGGACGCGTCGGCCTGCTCGCCAGCGGCAGCCTCTACGACGCAGCCAACATCCTGCTCATCCATCACCTCTACGCCGCGCTGCGTGCGCATACGTTATTCCTCAAGGATCAGCAGTACGTCGTGCAGAACGGCGAAGTGATCATCGTCGACGAATTCACCGGGCGCCTGATGTCCGGGCGCCGCTGGTCCGACGGTCTGCATCAGGCGGTCGAAGCCAAGGAAGGCGTGGCGATCCAGAACGAAAACCAGACGCTGGCCTCGATTACCTTCCAGAACTACTTCCGGATGTACGGCAAGCTCGCCGGGATGACCGGCACGGCCGATACCGAAGCCTACGAATTCCAGCAGATCTACGGCCTCGAGACGGTCGTCATTCCGACCAACGTGCCGATGGTCCGGGTCGACCACAACGACCAGATTTTCCGCACCGCCAAGGAAAAATACGAGGCCATCATCACCGACATCCGCGCCTGCCGCGAACGCGGCCAGCCGGTGCTCGTCGGCACGACGTCGATCGAGAATTCGGAACTGCTCTCGAATCTGCTCGACGGCGAAAAACTGGCGCACCAGGTGCTCAACGCCAAGCAGCACGCGCGCGAAGCCGAGATCGTCGTCCAGGCCGGCCGTCCGGGAATGGTGACGATCGCCACCAACATGGCTGGGCGCGGGACGGACATCGTTCTCGGCGGCAGCATCGTCAAAGAACTCTCGGCGCTGCGCGATGACGAGACGCTCGACGCGGCCGAAAAAGAGGCCCGCACGGCTGCCGTGAATGCCGATTGGCAGGTGCTGCACAATCAGGTCGTCGCTGCCGGCGGTCTGCACATTATCGGTTCCGAGCGCCACGAGTCTCGGCGCATCGACAACCAGTTGCGCGGCCGGTCGGGTCGCCAGGGCGACCCCGGTTCATCGCGCTTCTATCTCGCGCTCGACGATTCGCTGCTGCGCATTTTCGCCGGCGATCGTCTGAAGACGATCATGGAGCGGCTGAAGATGCCCGAAGGCGAAGCGATCGAGCACCCGCTCGTTTCGCGCTCGCTCGAATCGGCGCAGCGCAAGGTCGAAAGCCGCAACTTCGACATCCGCAAGCAACTGCTCGAGTACGACGACGTCGCCAACGACCAGCGCAAGGTCATTTATACGCAGCGCAACGAGCTGCTCGAAACCGAGGATATCTCGGAGACGATTACCGCCATGCGCCAGGGCGTGGTGCACGACGTCTTCCGCCGTTTCGTCCCGGCCGAAAGCGTCGAAGAGCAGTGGGAGCTGCCGGCGCTCGAGAAGGAACTCGCAGCCGAATGGCTGCTGCCACTGCCGGTCGTCGACTGGTTCAAGTCCGAGCCGACGCTCGGCGACGAGGCGATCGTCAAGCGCATCATCGAGCAGGCCGACGCGAGTTATCTCGCCAAGGTCGAACTCGTCGGCGCCGAGAGCTTCCACCAGTTCGAGCGCAACGTCATGCTGCAAAGCCTCGATACGCACTGGCGCGAACACCTCGCGGCGCTCGACCACTTGCGCCAGGGCATCCACCTGCGCGGTTACGCGCAGAAGAACCCGAAGCAGGAATACAAGCGCGAAGCCTTCGAACTCTTCGAGACACTGCTCGACAGCGTCCGCGTCGAAGTCACCCGCCTCTTGATGACCGTCCAGGTGCGCGCCGAAGAAGTCGAGGAAACGGCGCCGCGCGCCGAGGTGCAGAACGTCCAGTACCATCACGCCGATTACGACGACGTCATCGGCGTTGCCGACGACGAAGACGGAAAACCGCAGCCGATCCACGCCGGCCCGAAAGTCGGCCGCAACGATCCCTGCCCCTGCGGCTCGGGCAAAAAATACAAGCAATGCCACGGCAAGCTGACCTGATCAACTAAACGACACGATTCACCACAGAGACACAGAGACTCAGAGAAGTGCTGCGTGAGTCGCTTTTCTCTGTGTCCCTGTGTCTCTGTGGTTAAAGGTTTTTAAATATGACTGTCAATTACGCAACGCCCGCGCCGGACGCAC
>JBBRXI010000375.1:0-2707 GCA_038248575.1 Burkholderiales bacterium
AGCGGAGTGTCGCGATCGAAACGGCAGCGCGCCGATTTTATCAACTATTACTATCAAGTATTACGCGGCGCGTTGCCAATGCGAATCGGCGCGGCCAGGCAAAAGCTCGAATTCGTCTTTCGTCTTTCGTCTTACTCAACGTCGACGACGCGGCGCGTCGTGCGCTCAAGGCGCTACCGGCGGTCGCCAAATGAGCGTCGGCGAGCGCGATCGGGCGGCGCGACGGTAAGGCTTTTTGCCGAAAGATCGACGCGCCAGGCTGAACGCTGCTGCGTGGCGGGTTGCCACTGGAAGTGCGCGGCACGGCGCCCATGTTTTCAACCGGCGGCGAATGCCGCGCGGTACACTCAGGCGATTGGCGCGGGGTACACCATGCAATTCAAGGATTACTACGAAATCCTCGGCGTTTCGCGCGACGTAACCGCCGTCGACCTGAAGAAGGCTTTCCGCAAGCTGGCGCGAAAATACCACCCGGATATCTCGAAGGAACCGGACGCGCAGACGCGCATGCAGGAAATCAACGAAGCCAATACGGTACTCTCCGACCCCGAAAAGCGCGCCGCCTACGATCAACTCGGGCGCGGCTACCAATCCGGGCAGGATTTTCGCCCGCCGCCCGACTGGGACGCCGGATTCGAGTTTTCGGAGCGCGGTTCTTCGCCGGGTGGAGCGCGCGGTTTTTCCACCGGCGAGGCCGGCGAGGCCAGAGATTTCAGCGATTTCTTCGCCGAGTTGTTCGGCGGCATGGGCGGCGGCCAGCGCAACGCGTTTCACGGGCGGCGCAGTCCGCTGCACGCGCGCGGCGAAGATCACCGCGCCAAGGTCCTGCTTGACATCGAGGACGCCTACACCACGCCGACGCGACAAATCTCGCTGCGCGCCCCGCAGGTGGACAACGAGGGCCACATCGAGCTGGTCACGCGCACGCTCAACGTCAAGATACCCAAGGGCGTGCGCCAGGGCCAAGTGATCCGCCTGGCCGGCCAGGGCGCGCCCGGAGCGAACGGCGCGTCAGCCGGCGACTTGCTGCTCGAAGTCCATTTCCGGCCGCACCCGCGCTTCTCGCCCGATGGCCGCGACCTGCATCTCAATCTGCCGGTGGCGCCGTGGGAAGCGGCGCTCGGCAGCGTCATCGGCGTCGACCTGCCCGACAGCCGGCTCAAGGTACGCATTCCCGAAGGCACGCAAGGCGGCCGCCAGTTGCGCGTGCGCGGCAAGGGGCTGCCCGGCAACCCGGCCGGCGACCTCCTGCTCAACGTCCAGATCGTGCTGCCGCCGGCCGACACGCCCAAGGCGCGCGAGTTCTACCAGACCATGGAGCGCGAGCTGGCCTTTGACCCGCGCCACGAAGGGAGGAACTGAGCCATGCGCGACGACGACATCCTGATCGGCAGCCTGCTTGACGAATGCTGGCTGACTTTCGAGCAACTCGCCTCAACGTGCAAGGTCGACGCCGACTGGCTGCAAAGCCATATCGACGAGGGACTGCTGCCGGACCTGCGAAGCACCGGCGGCACCTGGCGCGTGACGACCACGGTGGTGACGCGCATCCGCCGGGTGCGCGAAGTCGAGCGCGATTTCGACGCCGATCCCGAACTCGCGGCGCTGGTCGCCGACGCGCTCGAGCAGATCGACGATCTGCGTGCGCAACTCGCGCGCGCCGTGAGGCGTTAGCCCCAGGAAGGCGAACAACCGGCACGGCGTTTGCTGGTAGTACGCGCCTGCTGCGGGCTTGACGTTGTATTCGCCGCAGTAACCCTGCCCGCTTGCAGCACGCCCAGCTTCCTCTACCTCTATCTACTCAGGAGATACGCATGACTAACACGGATGAGCACCGCGACCTGACCCCTTATGGACGCTTCGCCGCCATGGTGAGCGTCTCTACCGTGGTGATGTTCGGCCTGATGTACCTCAATACGTATGAGGCTGACCATGTGCTCTTCAGCCAGACGCGGGCATGGATGGCGCTACTGATGGGCGCCACGATGGCACTCATCATGCTGGCCTTCATGACACATATGCTGAAGAGCCGATCTGCCAACTTTGGCATCGTGATCGGCAGCGTCGTCGTTTTCGCCCTCTCGCTCTGGCTGGTTCGCAGCCAATCGACGGTCGACGACGTGAGCTACATGAAAGCCATGATCCCGCATCATTCGATCGCCATCTTGACCAGCAAGCGAGCGAATATCGCCGACGCGCGGGTGCGCAAGCTGGCTGACGCCATCATTGAAGCCCAGGTGCGCGAGATCGGTGAGATGGAGAGCCTGATCAAGGACCTCGAGCGCAAGAAGTAGCCGATGGCCGGCACTGCTGTTGCGTCTTAGCGGACAACGGCTTGCTATCCGCGGTGGTAGAATGCACGCCTTTTCAGCGCTTCGCGGTGTCGGCACATGGTCGGCGGCAAGGAGTGCGAAGCAACGAGGTGAGCATGGCCGGACACTCCAAATGGGCGAACATCCAGCACCGTAAAGGCCGCCAGGATGAAAAACGCGGCGCGACCTTCTCCAAGATCGCCAAGGAAATCACGGTCGCCGCCAAGATGGGCGGCGGCGACGCGAGCTTCAACCCGCGCCTGCGTCTGGCGATCGATAAGGGCAAGGGCGTCAATATGCCCAAGGACAAGATCGACAACGCGATCAAGAAGGGTACCGGAGAACTCGAAGGCGTCGATTACGTCGAGATCCGCTACGAAGGCTACGGAATCGGC
>JBBRXI010000376.1:0-2686 GCA_038248575.1 Burkholderiales bacterium
GGCCATCTGGATGCTGCCCATGCGCAGGCCGTCGATGTAATCGGTATAGGAACCGAGCTGTGAGCTGACGAATACTTCGCCGGTGACCGCACCCCCCGTCTCCTTGCTGATATTTTGCGTGAAATAGTTCAGTGCGCCGGTGAGTCCGTCGCCGGGATTACCGACGGTCGCGATTTTGATGCGCACCTTGGCGTCCGCAGCGTGGGCGCTGAGCGGCACGAGCGTACCCAACGACAGCGCGGCCAGCGCGCAGAGCAGACCGGCGCCGAACAGCCGGCGTTGCGGTGGATTGGAATTCGTCTTAATGCGCATTGCTTTCCCCTTTTGGTCTATGCGGCGGCAGGCCGCATGCTGAGCGCGCCCCTGTGCTGGTCATCAGCGCCAAAGGAGATTAGGTTCGCACCGTTGCGCTGTACAGGCGATCGGTGCGGCATTTCGTTGAAAAGATGGTGGTTTTTTGCTCAGCCGCAAATTATCGACATCTTTCGCAAGAAAGCGCGACGCGTACTTCTAGATCGCCGCGCGTCGCTCGCTGGACGCGTGCGACGATTCCTTGTATTTGCCGGGCGTCGTTCCCTCGAACTTCTTGAACGTACGAATGAAGTTGTGGATAGTGTTGAAGCCGACCGCGTAGCCCGCCTCCTTGACGCTGATCAGCGTGTTGTCGAGGAGTTCACGCGCTTTGCCGATGCGCAACCGGTTGACGAAGTCGATGAAGGTCTCATGCATCTCGTTCCGGAACAGAGTGCTCAGATAACTGCCGGTCAGGCCGACGTGATTCGCCGCCGAGTTCAGCGAGAGCTCGCAGTCGGCGTAGTTTTCCTCGACGTATTCCTGCGCCTTGATGACGTATTTGCTGTGCCGCGTCGCCTTGACATGGGCGACCGCGTGCACCGTTGCGGCGCAGAATTCGGCCGCAACCGCGGCGATGGCGGCGTTTTCCGCGGACTCCTCGATCCTTCGCAAAGCGTCTCTTTGCCGCGTCATGATGTTGTTTCCGCGATAGTTCGCAGTGATCAAAAATTGCGCGATTGCGTCGATCAGTTCAAGCGCCGTCTGTCTCGCCGAAGGTCGCGCTTCACCGGGCGAGTCGGCGAAGAGGGTCGCTACCTTGTCCGCTATCGCGCTGGCTTCGCCGGCACCGATTGCGGCGACGATGTCGCGGATAAGCGTCCGCTGCCCACGCCCGAGTGCAAGTTCATCATCGGCCGCCTCGCTGCCGATGTAGCGGCTGTAGCGGATCGCCTCGCGCGCCTCGGCGTACGAGCGCGCGATCGAGACGATTCCGCCGGATGCCTTGCCGGCGCTGAGCGTGATTTTCCCCGTCGCCACGCCGGCATTGCCGGCCCGAATCCCGTCGATAAAAGCGGTGAGCAGCAGACGGATATCGTCTTCACCCAGGCCGCGCGCGAAGCAGCAGACGATCGCGATCTCGCCGGGCTGCGACGACGCGCAGACGACGTGCTCAAAGCCCGCATCGCTGGCCTCGATCTCTTCCTTCATTTGCAGCAGCGCAAAGCGCTGTTCGACGAGGTCGAGCGGCCGCTCGCCGACCGGAGTCGCGACGCCGGCAATGAAGACCGCGTATTGATCGCCCCGATAGCTGCCGACGTCGAGGTATTGCTCGAAGAAGGCGAGGTCGCGCGGGTCGAGTTCGTCGTTGTGCAGCAGCATCGAGAAGAAGTCGATCTTGACGAACGGCACCGAACGCTCGACAAGATCTTCAAGACTCGCCTTGCGGGCGATGATGCCGGAGACGCCGGCGCGGATTACGGCATACTCGTCGCCGGCCGGCTCGCCAGCGCGCGCACCTTCCGAGCCCGTGCCGACCCTTACGAGAGCGAGCAGGCTGTCGATCGGGCCGTAGAGACTGTTGCTGAGCACCGCGGCGAAGACAAAGCTGATCAGCAGAAAAATGAAACTCGCCGGCAAGAAGACGGTAAAGGCAAGTTGCGCAAAGAGCGAGCCCCTGCCCTGCTCGATGCGGTAAACGCAGCGCCAGTCGGCGATCGCTGATGCCGAGTAAAACAACACCTGGCGCCTGTCGCCGTCTTGCAACAGGCGGTAGCCCTCGCGCGCGTCGCCCTGGCGCGCGTCTTCGCCGTACATCGTGCCGAGCGGGTAGTTGCCGAGCACGACCCGATTCGCAGCGTCGACGACGACGAGTTCATCGCTGCCAACGTCGGCATGATTGCGGATCGCTGCATTCAGCGCGTCGGTGTTGAGATTGATGATCACCTGTCCGAGACGCCAGACGCCGTTCTTCGGAAAGTCCCTGTGCAGCGTCAGTGCGTCGGCGCCGCTGGCGGCGGATGCTGCGCCGCGGACCATGATCGAGCCCGATGGCGGGCCCTTGCGCGGATCGGCAACGATCGCGCTCTTGTCGGCAAAGTCGGCGAGCGCGGTGATCGCGCCGCTCGATGAGAAAACGAAGTCGCCCGTCGGAATGAAAAGGTAGACTGATTTGACGTACGGATTTTCGGCGACGACGCTGCGCAGGCGCGAAATGATGGTGTGGTTCATCGCACTGAGGTTGATGCTCGGCACAACGGCGAGGTGGACGATGCCAGTGTGCTGCAAGCGAATGGACTGGGAGTTTCCCTGACCATCGACGACCTCGCGCTGGTCCTGATGAAACCGAAGGTGGCCTCGACCAAGAGTTACTATGCGCTCAAGGCAAGCGGCA
>JBBRXI010000377.1:0-2664 GCA_038248575.1 Burkholderiales bacterium
AATGCTGAGGACAACGCCCGCCCAGCACGCGAGCAGCCGGTCGTATTTGCCGGGACGAAGCGTGCCAGCAGTCTCAGCGCAGGCTGAGCGTCAGTTTATGGCGTAAAAAAGGGGAAGGCGGGCAGCGAAGATGAGTCGCCGTCCCACTTTTTTGCCAGCCGACCCCGCTTAAAGCCGACGCGTGTGCTAGCTCTTGCGTCCGAGTCCGCCGAGCAGCGCGGCGACGAGCCGGCGCGGTTTGTGCGGGTGCTCCATAGTGGCCGCGAATTTTGCCGACTCGGCGTCGCCCGGAGCGGCGAGCGGCACCGTTTCCGGGCTGACGTAGGGTTTGCTGAAGTCGAAGCCGTCGGCGGCGACGTGGCTTTTGCGCCGGCTGCTACTCGCCGGCACGCTGCTCGCCGTGTGTTCGCGACGCGGCCGGGCGGCCGGCGCGACAGACGCCGGCGGCGCCGGCGGCCGGCGGTGATGGCTCTTGCGGCCGGTCGGCGGATATTCGTAGTCGTATTCCGGCTCGAAGCCGGCGACGATGACCTGCTCGACGTCCATCTTGATCAGCTTCTCGATGTCGACGAGGTACTGTACTTCGTGCGCCGAGACGAGCGAAATCGCCGTTCCCTGCTTGCCGGCGCGACCCGTACGGCCGATGCGGTGGATGTAATCCTCGGGCGTGTGCGGCAACTCGAAGTTGATGACGTGCGGCAGGTCGTCGATGTCGAGGCCGCGCGCCGCGACGTCGGTCGCGACGAGGACCAGCGTCGTCCCGTTTTTGAACGCTTCGAGCGCTTTCAGGCGATCGATCTGGCTTTTGTCGCCGTGGATCGAATCGGCGGCGATGCCGGCGCGCTGCAAATCGCGCGCCAGCTTGTTGGTTTCGATCTTGGTCCGCGTGAACACCAGAACCTGGTTGTATTCCGAAGAACGCAGCAATTTGACGAGCAGCGCGCGCTTGGCGTCGGCAGCGACCGGGTGCACGCGGTGCGTAATGGTGTCGACGACGGTATTGCGCTTGGCCACCTCGATGAGGATCGGCGTCCTGAGCATCTTGTCGGCGAGCTTCTTGATTTCCTCGGAGAAGGTCGCTGAAAAAAGCAGGCTTTGGCGCTCTTTCGGTAACAGGTTGATGATGCGCGTGACGTCGGGGACGAAGCCCATGTCGAGCATGCGGTCGGCTTCGTCGAGGACGAGCGCCTGGACGCTGCCAAAATTGAGGCATTTCTGTTCGACGAGGTCGAGCAGGCGGCCGGGCGTGGCAACGAGAATTTCGACGCCGACGCGGATTTCAGCGATCTGCGGCTTGATGTCGACGCCGCCGTACACGCACAGGCTGCGGATCGGAACGTACTTGCTATAGGTCTTGACCGACTCGTAGACCTGGATCGCCAGTTCGCGGGTCGGCGCGAGCATGAGCACGCGCACCGGGTGACGCGCCGGCGACGGGCTCGGGCTGGCAAACGGCAAAATGCGCTGGAGCAGCGGCAGGGTGAAGGCCGCCGTTTTCCCGGTTCCAGTTTGCGCGCCGCCCATCAAGTCCTTGCCCGAGAGAACGATCGGAATGGCTTGCGCCTGGATCGGCGTCGGGTCGGTGTAACCCTGCTCGGAAACGGCTCGGAGCAGCTCGGGCGCAAGGCCGAGTTCGTCAAAACGCATCGGCGGCGCCTGTAATCAAATGTGGAATCAATAGCATAGGGCGCAATTATACACGCTTTGCGGCGCGTGCGAGACCTGGCCGCAAGGCAGCGAGCCGTCTTGGCTTGTTGTCGCCGCCGCGCTCACCGGGCAGCGCCGATCGGCCGCCGCTTCTGTGACAAACCACTTTAACTAGCCTTTTCTTTCCCTTGTTTTTTAAGGCAATTATTTCACGACGTTCGCGCAAAAAATATGTTGTAAGTCCTTGTAGTCATTGAAAAAAACCCAATAAAGAGCTTGCATTGCCAATTTATTTAACTTAAAGTGGGACCAAGTGGTAAAAAGTGGGGAATATGGATTCCCTGCACAAACGAGCGAGAGGCGAGTGGTGATGTTCCAGGGTTCTGCAGCGCTAAGTCTCGACGTCAAAGGTCGGCTCGCCATTCCGGCGCGCCACCGCGAGGCGCTGCTTGCCGCGTCGGCCGGACAACTGGTCCTGACCGCGCACCCGCATCGTTGCCTGCTGCTCTACCCCGCGCCGGCCTGGGAGCCGATTCGCGACAAGGTGCTCGCCGCCTCCAGCCTTAATCCCCAGGCGGCAGCAATCAAACGCCTGCTGGTCGGCAATGCGCGCGACGAAACGATCGATTCGGCCGGGCGTCTGCTCGTTGCGCCGGAGTTGCGCCAGTTCGCACAACTCGAAAAACAGGTATGGCTGGTCGGCCAGGGCAGCCATTTCGAGATCTGGTCCGACGTTGGCTGGCAGAAACAGCAGGACGTTTTCTTCGCCATGGGCGACCAGGTCCTGCCGCCTGGTCTTGAGGATCTGGCGCTGTGATTTCTGGCGCGCAGCACCTCACGGTACTGCTCAATGAAGCCGTCGATGCGCTGCAGATCAAACCCGCGGGGTGCTACGTCGACGCGACCTTCGGGCGTGGCGGACACAGCCGCGCGATTCTCGAGCGGCTCGGCCCGGATGGGCGCCTGCTGGCGCTCGACCGCGACCTGCAGGCGGTGGCCACCGCGCGCGCCATCGAC
>JBBRXI010000378.1:0-2663 GCA_038248575.1 Burkholderiales bacterium
GCCCTTTCTTGCCCTGGCGGCTGCCGACGGTAAGGTCGATGACGCCGCCCAAGGCGCGCAGGCGGTCGGCAGCGATCGCCAGTTCTTCACCGGACATGTCGTCGATGTCAAAACTGACGACGATCACCTCGTCGTTTGCCGCGCTCGCGGTCGCCGGCCTGTCGTCCTGCGAAAACACCAGCGCGCGCAGGACGTTGGGCATGCCGGCCAGATCGCGCGTGCCAGCCCCGGTGCCGGCAGCGAGCAGCACACCGGCTGGCGGCGGAGCGGCCTCGTCGCGCACGAGGTGGGCGACGATCGCGGCGCCGGTTGGCGTCACGCGCTCGCCGCCAATGCCGTCGTCGCGCCAGCGAAACCCGCGCAGAATCTCGGCGGTGGCCGGCGCCGGAACCGGCAGCAGCCCGTGCCGGGTGCGCACCAGGCCGTCGCCGCGGGGCAGTGGCGAGACGCTCCAGCTGCAGCGCGCGAGCGCCGCCGCGATGCTGCCGGCGGCGACAACGTCCATCAACGAATCCCAGTCGGCGATCTCGTGAAAATGGACTTCATCAAGCGGCACGCGATGCGTCCGGCTTTCAGCTTCGGCCAATCGGCGCAGGATGGCGATCGCCTGCTCGGCCGTGCCCGGGTGGAGTTCGGCGGCGGCGATCAACCCGGCGATGTCGGGGAAGCGCACCGCGTGTTCGTGGGGATGCTCGCCGTGGCCGTCGGCGGTTGCTTGCAGGTGACCATGACCGTCATGGTCGTGGTCGTGGCCATGCTCGTGGCGATGAACGGCGGCAGGTCTTGCCTCGCCGTTTGCCAGCAACTCGAAGCGGCGCACGGCGATGCCGGCGCTCAGACCTTCGCTCAGCGTCGGGCGGCCGCAATGCGCCGGTAGCGCCGCGGCCAGGTCGGCGAAGACGCGTGGGGCGAGTTCGGGGAGGGCGTCGAGCAAGGCAGCGACGAACATGTCGCCAGCCAGGCCGCCCACCGCGTCGAGATGGATATGCGCGGCTTCAGCCACGAGCGGCGAAGACCGGAATGACGTAAGGGCCTTCGGGGATGAAGGCCACCGCCGAATCGCCGTGGCGCGCGACGCTGTCACGAACCGCCTGATCGACCGAGTCGATGAGTTCGACGCCGGTGATGCGCCGATCCTCGTCGCAGAGGCCTGTGGTGTACAGCTGGATGTTGGCAATGCGCATCGGCTTGAGCTGCATCTCGGTTTGCCATTCGTCGATTTCGGCGAAGGACTTGGCTTTGAGCGTCGCCAGGAAGCGCTCTGGTCCGATCTCGATCAGCTTGGTCTGGGCGGCGCGAAATTCGCTCGAACCAAAACTTTCCGAGCATTCGGAGGCGATGATCAACGTGCCGCCCGGTTCGAGAATATCCATCGGCGTCACCATGCCTTTGACCGTCTGGTAATAGGTCTTGTCGAGCGGATAACCGGCCGACGAGGTGACGACGGTCTTGAAGCGGCGCGGCACCTTGATCACCGTCGCGTCGACGATGAAGTCGACGGCGGCGAGGTGGCTCGCGAGGACGTCGCCGAAATTGACATAGACGAGATCGCGGTCCTCGTCGAGCACCGTGTTGATCGCGTAAATCGCGCCGATCTTGCGCACAATCTCGAGCTGCTCCTCGTGCAGCGGATTTTTTGCGAGGTTGCACTGGACGGCGAGCGGGTCTTCCATGAAACGCGCCGAATGGAAGGTGCGTATCGTTTCGTGGTGCGCGATGCCGGGCGCGACGACCTTGCGGCCGCCCGACCAGCCGGCCATGAAATGCGGTTCGATGAGTCCCGAGACGATGCGCAGATCGGCCTCGACGAAGCGGCGATCGATCTTGACCGGCGTCCCGCGCGAGGTCGCACCGAGGTCGACGTGGTCGTCGTCGTTACGCGCGAAATGGTTTTCGACACGGACCGTTTCGAGGACCCAGGGATCGCCGACGAGTTCGTCGAGTTCGGCGCCTTCGTTCGGTCGGTGCAGACCGGTGGCGACGACGATGGAAATGTTGCTCGCCGACATGCCGGCGGCGATCAGCGTTTCGATCATCGGTCGCAGAAAGAGCTTGTTCGGCACCGGACGCGTGATGTCGCAGATCAGGATGCACGCACTCTTGCGCCCCTTGGCGAGTTCGGCGAGCGGCGCCGCACCGACCGGCGCAGCGAGCGCCTCATTGATCGCCCGCTTCTGGTCGGCGATTTTCGGCAGGACGACCTTGCGGATCACCGTCGCGTGGACGCCGTCCGACAGATGTACTTTCAGATGTCCACGACCATAGGCGATGTCGACCGAGTTACTCATGAGCAGTCTCCAGAATCAATGATGTCCACCGGTATAAAAAGTGTTGCCGGCGAAGAGGCTTCCTTCGCCGGCAATAAAGAAGCGGGGTGCGACTACGGGCCGGGCGTCGCTAATAATCGCACGTTCTGTTATTTTCGAATGTTGACTTAAACGTTGTCGACCTGTATCACGCCTGCGGAGCCTGGTTCTAGTTCCCGCGGATCCACATTGCCGATGATTCCCCGGCTTCTCTGCCATTTATCGATAAGAATGACCGCCACAGGGCACAGGACGGCCGTCGACATCGTCGAAATCGAGATCTGCAACGAGGCGATTGACGCGATGTCGGCAAAGGCCTTCGCTTCGCCGGCGCTCATCATACCCGTTCCTGCCGCA
>JBBRXI010000379.1:0-2658 GCA_038248575.1 Burkholderiales bacterium
GCCGGGTCGATGAGGACTGGCGGATGCAAGCCGCTTGCGCAAGTCAAGCCCATGAGTTCGCCATCGCCTGCTGTCTCCCGGCAAGACCAGCAATGCTTCAGCGATTAATCGATCATCCCTGGATGTCCGTTGTTTTCGTAGTGACCATCGCCGGGTTGTGGCTGGCGGCGGCGATTCGGATGAAGCGCGACCGAATGCTCAAGCATCGCGCCAAGGTGAATCGCCGGGACAAACTGCGAGCCGAACGCGAACGACGCTGGCAAACCAGGGACTAAGGTCGGGCGCCGCCGGGCGCCAGCCGCGTTCGCGGACCGCGCCCGTACCACGGGCAACCCGGTGACGACCAGGTCCGGATCGGTTTATTTTCCCAGCGCCGCGGTGATTTCAGCGAAGGTCCGCGCGACTTCGAAAATCGGCAGCGCGACGCCGAGCTGGCGGGCGATCTGGGTCGCTGAAAAAATGCCGCGCACGACGTCCATGGCGTACGCCGCATCGTTCTCGACGACGAGGGCGTGTTGACGCCCGCTCTCTTTCAGCGTCTCGACGATCGATCCGACTTCGGCCTGTAGAACCAGTTCGAAATCGAGCACATCGATCGCCGGTCGCGGCACCATAAGGTCGGCGACGATCAAGTCGCCATACTTGCTACCGCGCCGCTCCTGCAGTAGCTTGATCGGCTTCTCGCCTATCGTGTCACGCGCTGAAAGCAGCCCTTCGATCAAGCCGTCGGGGTTAGTGACGAGCAGCAAGCGTACGCGTCGGGCAATCATGACCTGCGTCGCGCGGGTGATCTTTTCGCCAGCCGATACGGTCACCGCCGCGACTTGCCGCAGGTCGGTCATCACTTCGATGGCCGGCGAATTAATGCTGATCGGCTTTGGCGAAGGCGCTGTATTAGGCAACCAGATAGCGCCTGCCTTCATCTTGGACATCGATAGCGGTTTGGCCATATTAAACTTTCCTTTGAAGACTCAGAAATACCGATGTAACGCCAGATTCATCGGTGCGCTTATCGCTCCGTTTCATTCACCTGCCTGCCATTTGAGCATAGGCGCGGATGCAAGTTCAGACGCTGTTTTCGTCTTTGCGAGCCCCGCAGTCAGACGCCGACCGGGAATTATCGGCTCGCCTCGTGCGGCTGGCGAAAGCCGAAATAGGCGATCACCGCTGCCATCAGCTGAACGATGAAAATGGCGACGACCGACCCGCTCCAGCCGCCCTCCTCGTACGCCAAGCCAACAGCGACGCTGCCCGCCGCGCCGCCGGCGTAGTAAGTCATGTTGTACAGGCCGGCAGCGAGCGAGCGGCCCTCGACGACGGTCGTCGCGATAATACTGAAGCTCGTCGATTGACAAATGAAGACGCCCGACGAGCAGAGAATCAGGCCGACGATGATCACCGGCACCGATGGCGCGAGCGTCAGCAGCAGACCGGCGGCTGAGAATGCCAGCGCGGCCATGATCACGCGCCGTGCACCGAGCCACACGATGAGCCGGCCCGAGAGCGGGGTGACGATACCACCGGCAAGGTAGACCGCGAAGACGTTGGCGAGCGCCGCCGCCGAAAAATGGAACGGCGCTCCGGCCAGGTGCAGATTGATATAGGTAAAGCTGCCAACCAGCGAAAAGAGGATGCAAAAGCCAACGGCGCATGCGACAAGTAGTCGTGGCTGGCGCAAGTGACTGCGCAAGATGCGCAAGGCGCTGCCGACATTGCGATTGGCGACGAAACGGCGCGAAGGGGGCAGCAGCCAGGCGACCATAACCGCGCCGGCGAGCGTCAGCGCGGCGAGCGTCGTAAACGCACCTCGCCAGCCGAAAAGATCACCGATGTGGCCGGTGAGGAAGCGCCCGCTGAAGCCGCCGATCACCGTTCCGCCGACGTAGGTTGTTGTCATTCTGGCGATGCTCGTCGCGTCGAATTCGTCCGAAATGTAGGCAATGATGACAACGACAATGCCGGGTATGGCGAGACCCTGCAGGAAACGCAGGGCGATGATCAGCGGCAGGCTGCCAGCGGCCGGGATCAGCGCCGTCGGTACGCTGAGCGCAAAAAGCGAAAAACAGATGAGCATCTTGCGGCCTAGCGCATCCGAGATCATTCCCATGAACGGCGAGACAAGGGCTACCGCGAGCACCGTTGCGCCGACCGTGTAACCGGCCTGCACGGGCGTTGCGCCGAACTCCTGCATGACGAGCGGCAGCACCGACTGCATCGAGTAGACGTTCACGAAGGCGAAGAAGCCGATCAGCCAGATAATGAACTTCGAAGCCTGTTTGCCCTCTTCGGGCAAACGCTGTCGCGCGGAAATATCGGGCATGGTGGGTATTTTTCTTGATCCTGAGGACAGCTTCGATCATTGCATCGTCCGACATCGGTCCGGCCGAATGGACGGACTAATCAAGAACAGGCGGATTGTCACATATCAGGCGGATGCCGTCGATCGTTGCCTGGCGCCAATTTTCATCGGCAGGCTGGCGGAGATTTGCCCGCTGGAGCCGGGGCACACACTAATTCTCCGGCCGGCAAAGCGAATTGTGTTGCAGACATCAAAACACTCATTGCATGCAGTGCATGCATCCGCAGCCGCCCATACGATCAAGTGCGCACTGCGTGGCGCGCACCGTGACCGCCGGTGGAACGACAATACGCCCTAGC
>JBBRXI010000380.1:0-2656 GCA_038248575.1 Burkholderiales bacterium
ATCCTCGGCAGCGCCTTGAGTGCCCTCTGCGTCTCTGTGGTGAAGGCTTAAGGCTCCGTGCCCTCCGAATTCGACATCATCGCGCGTTACTTTGTCAGGCCGACGCCGCAGGCGGTGTTGGGGCCCGGCGACGACTGCGCGTTGCTCGCGCCCTCGCCCGGGATGGAGTTGGCGATCAGCACCGACATGCTCGTCGAGGGAACGCATTTCCTGCCCGGCACCGACGCCTGGCAGCTCGGCTGGAAAACGCTCGCCGTGAACCTCTCCGACCTTGCCGCGATGGGTGCGACGCCGCGCTGGGTGCTGCTCGCCGGTAGCCTGCCGACGGCTGACGAGGCGTGGATCGCCGCCTTCGCCGACGGTCTGTTCGCCTGTGCCGGGCGCTACGCCGTCGACCTCGTTGGCGGCGACACGACACGCGGACCGCTCAATCTGTGCCTGACCGCACTCGGCGAGGTCCCGGCTGGCACCGCGCTGCGCCGCGCTGGCGCGCAGGCCGGCGACGAGATCTGGGTGTCGGGCCGACCCGGTCGCGCGGCGCTCGGCCTGGCGCACCTCGAAGGGCGGCTGCGACTACCCGAAAACCTTTCCGGCGAGTGCGTCGCCGCGCTGCAGAAGCCCTTTCCACGCGTCGAACTCGGCGCGCGCCTGCGCGAAATGAAGCTGGCGAGTGCGGCGATCGACGTCTCCGACGGCCTGCTCGCCGACCTCGCGCACGTTGCCGAGTGCTCGCGGCTACGGGCCGAGGTTTTCGAACCGCAGTTGCCGCCGCTGCCGGCTGGCGTCGACAGCGGGTTTGCCCGGCACTGCCAGCTCGCCGGTGGCGACGACTATGAACTCGTTTTTTCGGCACCGCCCGGCAAGCACGAGGAAATTGCTGGGCTCGCCAGCGCGCTCGAACTGCCGCTTACGCACATCGGCCGCATCGTCCACGGCGAGCCTGAGGTCCGCTTGCTCGACGAGACGGGGGGGGTAAGGGTTTTGGCCAGCCGGGGGTTCGACCACTTTGCGTAAGCTCACGACACGGCCGCCCTCGCTGCGCTTTCTCTTCGCGCATCCGGCGCATCTCATCGCTTGCGGTTTTGGCAGCGGCCTCTCGCCCATCGCTCCGGGAACGGTCGGCACGCTGTTCGCGTGGGCGAGCTTTCCGCTGCTGCGACTGTGGCTTAACGACGTCGAACTGCTCGGCCTGCTCGTCGTCTGCTTCGTTGGCGGCGTTCTCGCCGCGCAGCGTACGGGCGCCGACCTCGGGGTCATTGACCACGGCAGCATCGTCTGGGACGAAATTGTCCCCTTCTGGCTAGTCCTGTTTTTTTGCCCGGCTGGTTGGCTGTGGCAGAGCGCGGCCTTCGTCCTCTTTCGCATTTTCGACATCAGCAAGCCGCAACCGGCGCGCTACTTCGACGAGAAGGTCAAGAATGGCCTTGGCGTGATGTCTGACGATCTGGTCGCCGGCGCCTACACGCTGCTTGTGCTCGCCAGCGCGCGATGGCTGCTCGGCTGAAGCCGCAATGCGCCGACCCGACCAGCAGACGCTCGAAGCACTCGCCGGCCAAGTCGGCGCCTTGCTGCTCGCCAACGGACAGCGTCTGGCGACCGCTGAATCGTGCACCGGCGGCTGGGTCGCGCAGTGTTTGACGGCGATCGCCGGCAGCTCGAACTGGTTCGAGCGCGGTTTTATCACCTACTCGAACGAGGCGAAAAACGAAATGCTCGGCGTCGGCCTCGATACACTGCACGCGCAGGGCGCGGTCAGTGAAGCGACGGCGACGGCGATGGCCGCCGGCGCACTCGCCGGCAGTCACGCCGACTGGGCGCTGGCGATTACCGGCGTCGCCGGACCGGGCGGCGGTTCGCCTGATAAACCGGTGGGTATGGTCTGCTTTTCCTGGGTTGGCGGCGACGGCAGGATCGCCAGCGACACCCGCCACTTCTCCGGCGACCGCGAGGCCGTGCGCGCGCAAGCGGTCGCCCACGCGCTGTCAGGCCTGCTCGAACGCGCGCGCTGCGGCATCGCCTGAACGCCCGTCCGCGGTACGCCTCGCGTTTCGCACAATACTGTATATAATTACAGTTATTTGATTGCAACGCGCGACCGCTTCGCGACACCGATGAACATGAGATAATTCCCGCCAATCAGCACAAAGGACAGATATGGACGACAACAAGGCAAAGGCACTAGCGGCAGCGCTGGCCCAGATCGAGAAGCAGTTCGGCAAGGGCTCGATCATGAAGATGGGCGACGGCAGCGTCTTCAACGACATCCAGGTCGTGTCGACCGGTTCGCTCGGCCTTGACATCGCGCTCGGCATCGGCGGCTTGCCGCGCGGCCGTGTCGTCGAGATCTACGGGCCCGAGTCGTCGGGCAAGACGACGCTCGCGCTGCAAGTCATCGCACAGATGCAAAAATTGGGCGGTGCCGCCGCCTTCATCGACGCCGAGCACGCGCTCGACCCGACCTACGCCGCGAAACTTGGCGTGAACCTCGACGAACTGCTGATCTCGCAGCCCGACACCGGCGAGCAGGCGCTCGAGATCGCCGACATGCTGGTGCGCTCGGCGAGCGTCGATGTTATCGTCATCGACTCGGTCGCCGCGCTGGTGCCGAAAGCTGAAATCGAAGGCGACATGGGCGACTCGCTGCCCGGCCTGCAGG
>JBBRXI010000381.1:0-2655 GCA_038248575.1 Burkholderiales bacterium
GCTGCCGGGCGAGCGTCGCTACACGATGCCCGGTGCGGCAAGCGCACTTTTCTTTTCCGCCGAACGGCTGGTCAGCAGGACGCCGGCGATGACGATCGCGCCGCCGGCAAGAACCGGCGCGTCGAGCCGTTCGCCGAGCATGAGCGCGCCGAGCAGAACGGCAAAGAGCGGGACGAGATTGATGAACGACGCTGTTCGGGTCGTGCCAATGCGCCCGATCGCCTCGCAGTACCAGGTAAAGGCGATCACTGTGCCGAACAGGGCGAGGAAGACGATGCTCGTCCAGCCGCGCCAGCTCATCGCGCCGAAGGCGAATAGCGAGCCGTCGGCGAGCGCCGCCGCGGTGAGCATCAGCCAGCCGGTGAAACAGGCGCCGAAAGTCATCGCCAGCGCCGAGAAGCGCGCTGCGCAATAGCGGCTGGCAAGGGTGTAGCTGACCCACGACAGGGCGGCCCCGACGAGCAGCAATTCGCCGCCGCCGATGCCACCGTTCAAGAGCTGGGTCGGGTGGCCGCGGGTGACGACCATCAGGCAACCGAAGAGCGCGAGGGCGACGCCAGCCGCTTTCTTGGGAGACATTGGCAGGCGAAACCACAGCCAGTCTATCAGCGCGATCAGCGCCGGAATCGACGCCGTGACGAGGGCTCCGCGGCCGGCCTCGACGCGGCGCAGGCCGTAGAGGAAAAAGACGTTGTAGAAGAAAACGCCAGTCAGACCGAGCGCGGCGAGCAGCAGCCAGTCACGTCCCGACCATTTCGGCCAGCCTTCGCGGCTGACGAGCAGCGCGCCGAGGATGGCTGCGGCGAGCAGAAAGCGCCAACTGGCGATGGCAAACGGCGACGCTTCCTGGACGGCGACGCGCCCGGCAATCCACGTTGCCCCCCAGAAGAGCGCGGTAAGGACAAGTTTGACGTAGGTGGTGGACAGCGACTTCGACATGACGGCCTTCGGCGGCACTCAACAAAGCAGGAGACGCGAGTGTACAGAAGCCGCGGTTTTTTACAATTGGCTTGGCATCCCGGCGGGGATAAAATGCAGCCAACCCATCAGCGAGGAGACACCGTGGCCATCGACAATGCAAAGCGAGCGCACACTGACCGGATGATCGCCGAAGCGCTGCGCAACCGGCAGAACCGCGAATCGGGCTACCGCGAACAGGCGCTCAAGATCTACCCGTGGATCTGCGGCCGCTGCTCGCGCGAGTTTACGCGCGAGAACGTGCAGCAGCTCACCGTCCATCACAAGGACCATAACCACGACAACAATCCGGCCGACGGCAGCAACTGGGAACTGCTCTGCCTTTATTGCCACGACAACGAGCATTCGCGAGAGCTTGACGCGCAGGCGGCGCTCGCCGCCGGCATCGGCGAGCGCCGCCAAGCAGCCAACCGCGCAACCGGAAATCCGTTCGCTAATTTGAAAGATCTTCTCGACAGGAGTAAGCGCTAACATTGGGCGCCAGCGCTTGCTGGCCGACGGGTTCAGTATCTTGACTGCCTGACTGCGGCAAGGTGCCGGCCGCCAAAAACCTCGGTCGCTTCCTCGCCGCGGTTTATACTCGCGCTAACGCCGTTTTCGACCACCGCCATGTATTGGGAAAAAGAACTCGAACAACTCGATCGCCGCGCGCTGGAGCGACTTCAGCTGCAGCGCCTGCAAGTGACGCTGGCGCAGGCCGCGAAGTCGCCGCATTACGCCGGCATCGCCGACATCGGCCGCGTCCTGCGCGCGCCGTTCACGACGATCGAAGCGATCAGCGAACTGCCGTTTACCGGCAAGGAGGATTTGCGCGCGAGCTTCCCCTGGGGCTTGCTGGCGGTCGAGCAGCGGGACGTCGTGCGTCTGCACAGCTCGAGCGGGACGACCGGCAACCCGACCGTCGTCTATCACAACCGGCATGACCTTGCGAGCTGGGCCAACCTCATGGCGCGCTCGATGTTCGCCGCCGGCGTGCGCGATACCGACGTCTTCCAGAATATCTGCGGTTATGGCCTGTTTACCGGCGGACTCGGCTTCCAGTACGGCGCCGAGAAACTCGGTTGCCTGTCGATTCCGGCCGGCGCCGGGAATAGTCTGCGCCAGATCAAGCTGATGCGCGATTTCGGCACCAGCGTCGTGCACGCCATCCCGAGCTATCTCGGACGCCTGGCCGAGGTTTTCGCCGAGGAGGGCCTCGACCCGCGCCGCGCCACGAATCTGCACACGCTGATCATCGGCGCCGAACCGCACACCGAGGAGCAGCGTCGGCGCATCGAAGCGATGTTCGCCGTCAAGGCGTACAACTCCTTCGGCCTCTCGGAGATGAACGGGCCGGGCGTCGCCTTCGAATGTACCGAGCAAAATGGCCTGCACGTCTGGGAGGACGCTTACGTCGTCGAGATCATCGACCCGGTCAGCCTGTGCCCGGTCGCCGACGGCGAAATCGGCGAACTGGTGATGACGACGCTCGACCGCCAGGCAATGCCAGTCGTCCGCTATCGCACGCGCGACCTGACGCGGATTCTGCCCGGGCCGTGCGCCTGCGGTCGTACGCACCGGCGCATCGACCGCATCAGCGGCCGCTCGGACGACATGTTCATCATCAAGGGCTGCAATGTCTTCCCGATGCAGATCGAAGGCGTCCTCCTCAAGCTGCCCGAGGTTGGCGACGACTAC
>JBBRXI010000382.1:0-2655 GCA_038248575.1 Burkholderiales bacterium
GACACCAGTGGCGGGACGGCGCCGGCGAGTGCGGCCGCCGTCGGCAGATCGACGTGGCGCGGACTCGCCGGGTAGAAAACCAGGCCGATGGCGTCGGCGCCGGCGTCGACCGCCGCGTGCACGTCGCTCTGGCGCGTCAGCCCACAGATCTTGATACGCGGTTTCATCGCTGTATTCCTTGTTTTTTAAAGACCCGGGAGGTCGGGACGAAAGCAATCGTCGCCGCTAGGCAAACCCCAGTGCGGCGCGTAACGCACACCGACGAGATAGAGACCGGCGGCCGAAAAGGTCGGCGCGGCGAGACGGCGCTCGCGCGCGCGGAGGAGTTCAGCCATCCACCCCGGCGGATGCTTGCCCTGGCCAATATAAACCAGGCTGCCAACGAGGTTGCGCACCATGTGCTGCAAAAAGGCGCCGGCTTCGAAATCGAAGACAATCAGTTTGCCCGATTGGGCGACATCAGCTCGGCGCATCATTTTGACCGGCGACTTGGCCTGGCAATCGGCGGCGCGAAAAGCCGAGAAGTCGTGCTCGCCGAGCAGGAACGCCGCCGCCTGCCGCATGCGCTCAACGTCGAGCGGGTGATGCGTCCAGCCAGCGCGCCGGTGCCATACGCCCGGTCGTTGCGGCTGGTTGAGCAGGATATAGCGATAGCAGCGGCCATGGGCCGAGAAACGGGCATGAAAGTCTTCGCCGACGGGCTGCGCCCAGCGCACGGCGACACTCGGCGGAAGAAAGGTATTGACGCCACGCACCCAGGCCGTCAGCGGTCTTTTGACCGGCGTATCGAAATGGACAACCTGGCCGGTGGCATGCACGCCAGCGTCGGTCCGACCGGCGCAAACAACGGCAACCGGCTCGCCGGCAATCTGCGCCAGCGCCTTTTCGAGCGCGTCCTGCACCGTGCCCCCGGCCGGCTGCGTCTGCCAACCGTGAAACGCACCGCCGTCGTATTCCAGCCCGAGGGCAACTCTCATTTGGCGCGCCTAGCGAAAACAAAAGAGCGTCACCACGATGGCGGCGGACGCATAAATAAGGTGGTCAGACCAGCGCAGCCGGTATTGATTCACCTCGAGCACTTCGCACGCGGTTCCCGCTGGAATGTCGAGCAGGGTGCGCCAGTCGCGCGGCCGGGGCAGCGTTTCGACGTAACGCAAGACGAGCATTAGCCGGATGACGCCCCGGTCCGCATCGCATCCGAGATAGCGCAGGGGCCCGAGCAGGCCACGCAGGGCAGCGAGCAAATCGGCCAGCGGCATCGCTTCGAGAAATGCGGCGACGGCGATCAGCACGAGAAGCAGGCGGCCGATATGCGTCGACGCTTCCCGCAGGCCTTCGCGCGTCGCAGCCAGCGGGCCGTCCCACAGCGGTTCACCGGCCACCCCCCAGGCGAACACAATGAGCAGCGAAACAAGCAACCAGCGCGTCCGCCATACGAGTTTCACGCCACGCCGCAGAACTGCCATCCCGAGCGCCGGCAGGAGGAGAAAGGCAGCCGCCAGCGCGATGCCGTTCAAGCACTGCACGCCAAGCAATAGCAAGAGCCAGACGATCAGGAGCGTCGTCGGATGAACGTTCAAGCGCGGCATACGGCCAAGGATTCTTTCATCGGATTAATACAGTCGGCGCCTTGCTATTTAAAACACATCGGGCCGTAGCCCTTGTGCAGAGCTACGGCCCGAATTTTACTGGCCTCGCGGCTCGTTCGCCGATCGGCTACGCTAATCGCCGATCTTGGCGAGGATCGCCTGAGCCGCTTCCCTTTGTGTTGCGTCGCCCTCTTTCACGACTTCATGCAAAAGTTCGCGCGCGCCTTCGAAGTCGGCCATTTCCTCGTAAGCTTTGGCGAGATCGAGCTTGGTTGCGACTTCCTCGTTGGGGGTGATGTCAAATTGCGTTTCCGGACCCTGCGCATCGCCGAAGGGCTGATTGATCATCGTTACGGCCTGCGTCGTCTGGAAATCTTGATCCCGGTCAACGTCGAGCCTGCCTCCAGCCTGCGGATAAATCAGCGTTTCTGATTGCATGATGGCGAAATCGGGATTGACGGCCGTCCGGATCTGTCCCTTTTCGAACCCGGTGTCGCCGAGGCCAGCTTCAGTCTGAGGCGGATCGGATTCGGGAATCGTCAAATCCGGCACCTTGAGATCGAGGTCGATCGACGACATATCGAACGAAGACGGTTCGGGCAACGCGCTGCCGAGGAAGGTCGATTCCGTCATTTTGACGTCGAATTGGAGACCATCGTCGCTGCCGAGGATCGTTTCTTCGCTTGCGATGGTGCGGCCGATCGCCTGCGTCCCGGTCGCCGGTGTTGCCGGCGGGGCCATGCCGACATCGAAATCGAAGTCGGCTATCACGGTGTCGACGGTCATCGACGGTGCCGGCTCGGCCAGATCAAAATCGTAGCTGCTCGCCGTCGCCGGGCCCGTGCCGGTCACCGAACTGAAATCAGTGCTGAACGGATCATTGTTGAACGGCAGACTGCGCGCCGGGGCCAGCTCAAAATCGAGCGCGGCTGCATTGGCCGAGGTCGATAGCATCGCCGACGGTTCGACACGCTCTGGCTCGGCTGCAGCATCAGGCGGTGCCGGCAGTGTGCTCGGGCTATCGCCGAGGCCGAGGTCGAAGTCGAGGCTGGTCAGCTCGGCGCCC
>JBBRXI010000383.1:0-2650 GCA_038248575.1 Burkholderiales bacterium
CCTGCTCGTCCTGCTCTCGTGGATGGTCGGCGCGACCGCGCCGCTGTTTTCCGTGATGGGCAGCGACTTCTCGGCACGCGACATCATCCTGATCAGCGGCGGCCTGTTCCTGCTCTGGAAGAGCACGCAGGAGATCCATCAGTTGCTCGAAGGCGAAACGGTCGAGGAAGCGCGCGTCGTGCGCGCGACTTTCGCCGGCGTCATCATGCAGATCATGATCATCGACCTGGTGTTTTCGCTCGACTCGATCATCACTGCGGTGGGCATGGTCAAGGACGTCGCGGTGATGATCGCCGCGGTTGTCGCGTCGGTCGGTCTGATGATGCTCTTTGCCCGGTCGATCGGCGAATTCGTCTCGAATCATCCGACGATCAAGATGCTGGCGCTCTCCTTCCTCATCGTCGTCGGCGTCACGTTGATGCTCGACGGGTTCGGTCACCACGTGCCGAAGGGCTATATCTACTTCGCCATGGCGTTCTCGTTCGGCGTTGAGATGCTCAACATGCGGCTGCGCAAGAAAAGCGCCAGCCCGGTCCACTTTCAGGGGCCGTTTCGGGGCAAGCCGGTAGAATGAGCAGCCGGCCCCGCGGCGCAGAAAAGGTCTGAATGGACGTTGTCCTGCTGCTTTTCCTGATTCTCCTCAATGGCGTGTTCGCCATGTCGGAGATCGCCGTCGTCTCGTCGCGCAAGTCGCGGCTGCAAAAACTTGCTGATGATGGCAGCCCGGGCGCGCAATCGGCGCTCGACCTCAATCACGAACCATCGGGCTTTTTGTCGACGGTGCAGGTTGGCATCACGACGATCGGCATTCTCTCGGGTGCCATCGGCGAAGGTGCGCTGACCGACCCGCTGGCGCGCTGGCTGTCCGAATTTGCACTGTTCGTTCCCTACGCGCGGGGGCTGGCGCTGACGCTCGTCGTCATCGGCCTGACTTATTTCTCGGTGGTCGTCGGCGAACTCGTTCCCAAGCGGCTTGCCCTGCTCGCGCCGGAATCGGTCGCCGCGCTGATCGCGGCGCCGATGAACGTGCTCGCACGCATGGCGCGTCCGCTGGTCTGGCTGCTCTCGTCGTCGTCGAGCCTGCTGCTGCGCCTCCTGCACGCGCGCAGTCGCGAGGAATCGCCGGTATCCAACGACGAGATCAACGTGCTCATGGTGCAGGGCGCCGTGGCTGGCGTTTTCCACGAGAGCGAGCAGGCGATCGTCTCCAATGTGCTGCGCCTCGATGAGCAGCGTATCAGCGCCATCATGACGCATCGCAACGACATATTCGTCCTCGACCTTGACGAGCCCGAAGACGTACTGCGCATGCGTCTTGCGGAATGCCCGTATACCCGTATCGTCGTTTGCCGCGACGGGCTCGAGCACATCGTCGGCATCCTGCGCACGGCCGATCTGCTCAAGCTCGCGCTGGCCGGCGAAAAGCTCGATATCGAGCGCTTCCTGCGCCCGCCGCTCTACGTTCCCGAAGGCGTGACGACGACGCATCTGCTTGAAAGCTTCCGCAAGGCGCGCCAGCAGTGCGCGCTGATCGTCGACGAGTACGGTGAACTGCAGGGCCTCGTGACGCTGACCGATGTGCTGACGGCCATCGTCGGCGAACTGCCATCGTCGGATAGCACCGAGGAGCAGGAGGTCGTCGTGCGGGCCGATGGATCCTGGCTGATCGACGGCAGCATCGCGATCGAGCGCCTGAAGACGGTCGCCGACATCGAGGATGACCTGCCCGGCGAAGACGAAAACGCGTATAACACGCTCGGCGGTCTCGTCATGTACGTCCTCGGCCGTATACCGCTTGTCGGAGACATCTTCACCGTTGCCGGCTGCCGCTTCGAAGTCGTCGACATGGATAAGAACCGTGTCGACAAGGTGTTGGTGAGCCGGTTGCCGCCGCCCGAAATTCCAGACGACGCAGCCTAGACGGGTCGATGCAATCACCGATCGCCGGCATCTCGCACGTCATTCAACTCGCCGTCGCTCCGGTGTTCCTGCTGACGGCGATCGCGACGATGATCAACGCCATGAATACGCGGCTCGGACGCATCATCGACCGGCGCCGCCGGGTGCAGGATTCGCTGCATAAGGCCGATGCAGCGCAGGCCGCGGACTTGCACGCGGGAATTGCAGATGCGGCACCGGCGCAGCCACCTGAGCTACCTTGACATTCTTTATGTCGTCCGCGCCGCGCTGCTCGTCTGCCTCGTCGTCGCCAGCGCCTTTGTCGGCGCGCTGATCCATCCAGTTGGCCAAGGCCGTCGTCGTGCTCTTCATCCTGCGATGGCGGCAATGATCGTCTCGTTCGGGGTCTTTCTGCGTGAAGTCTATCTGGTGTGTGTTCGGGGTCGCACCGCTCACGCTAGCGCGGAAAAAGTCACTGGGTGATCGCCGGCCTGCGCTAAAATCGCTTTTTTTTCGCAGGCGACGCACACCATGCTCGAACGCTATTTCCAGCTCTCGGCACACGGCACCAACGTGCGCACCGAGGTCATGGCCGGTATTACGACTTTTCTGACGATGGCTTACATCATCTTCGTCAATCCGGATATTCTTTCGGCCGCCGGTATGCCGAAGGATTCGGTGTTCGTCGCGACATGCGTTGCGGCAGCGATCGGCTCGGCGATCATGGGTTTCTACGCCAATTATCCGATCG
>JBBRXI010000384.1:0-2645 GCA_038248575.1 Burkholderiales bacterium
GAGCCCGAGCTTGCTGCGGTAGAGGACGAAGAGCAGGACGATCAGCGCGCAGCTCGAGAAGAGCAGGGTGACGACGTCGGCGACCGAAAAGGTCGTGCCGAAGAGCGTGATGTTGTTCGCCGAGAAGAACATCGGGTACGAGTAGAAATTGCTCGAGGCGAAGATGGTGACGATGTTCTCGAGCAGGATGCCGAGCGTGATCGACGAAATGAAGTAATAGATCACCGGCGCGTTGTTGCGCCGCAGGCGGCGAAAGCCGACGCGCTCTATGGCCACGGCGGTGATCGCGCCGACTGCTGCCGCCGTCGACACGATGGCGATGAACATCAGGCTGCCGCTGACCTTGCCGTCGAAAAACTTGATGTAAGCGAAATAGCCCGCGTACGCCGTAAACGACATGACGCCGCCATGCGAGAAGTTCGAGAACTTGAGGATGTTGAAGACCAGCGCGAAGCCGACGGCGATCAGCGAATAAACCGCTCCGAGCGACAAGCCGAAGAAAATGTTTTGCAGCATGGTCTTCCCTTTATGAAAGGGGCGCGGCCCTCGATTGGGCGGCGCCCCTGTCCTGCTGGTTCGCTTATTGATCCGGCCAGATTATGGTTTGAATTCGTCACCCCGGCGAAGGCCGGGGTCCACGTGAGAACCGCTGCCCTTGCTGGATTCCGGGCTCTGCACTTCCTTCGGTCGCTTTCGCCGGAATGACGGCCCGTCCATAGTCCTTGTCGCCAAATCAATAGGCGTGAGTTACTTATGCGATTCCGGAACGTAACGGCCGATTTCCTGGTACTTGCCGTTGTCGATCTTGTACATCACCATCGACAGGCCGAGCGGCTGGTGCGTCTTCGGCGAGAGGGTGATGATGCCGGTCGTCCCCTGCACGTCCTTGACCTTCGAGAGGCCGGCGATGATCTGCGGGCCGCTCGCGCCACCGCCGAGTTCGATCGCCTTGAGGATCACCGTGACCTTGTCGTAGCCGAGGTAGGCCTTGTTAATCGGGTCCTCGTTGTATTTGGCGCGATAGGCGTTGCGCACCTCGGTCAGTTGCGGCTCCTTATCCGAGAAGTTGTTGGCGAAATAAATGTTGTTCGCCGCCTCCGGGTCGCCGACCAGCGTCGCGAACGGCGGCGCCGCGTCGAGCCCGCTGACCATCGGCAGGTTAAGGCCGATCTGCTTGGCCTGCTTGACGGTGATCACGAGGTCCTGCGTGTAGTTCGGGATGTAGAGGACGTCGGCGCCGGCACCCTTGATCTTGTTGAGTTGGGCGCGGTAGTCCTTGTCGCTTTTGGTATAGGTCTCCTCGGCGACGATCGAGCCGCCGCGCTTCTCGATATAGGCTTTGAAGGGTTTCAACATCGAGACAGCGAAGGCGTTCGACTGGTCGTAGAGCACCGCGAACTTCTTGTAGCCGAGCTTTTCGTTGGCGTAGCTGGCGATGATTTCCGCGTACTGCGTGCTGGTCGGCTGGATGAGGAACATCGACGGCTGCGGCTCGCCGTTTTCCTGGACGGTGACGCGCGGGTCGATGAAGCTGCCGAGCACCGGGATCTTCTTTTCGTTGGCCATCGGCGCGATCGCCAGACCGATGTTGGAGACCGGTGGCCCGAGCACGGCGACGGCCTTTTCGTGGTCGACGAGGCGGTTGAAGGCCTTGATCGCTTCCTGCACGTTGCCCTTGGTGTCGACGGTCACCAGCTTGACCTTGTCGCCCTTGAAACCGCCGCCGGCGTTGACCTTGTCGACGGCCAGTTCAGCGCCGCGCGTGACCGCGTTACCGAGCACCGAGGTCGGGCCGCTCAAGTCCTGCAAGTTACCGAGAACAATTTCACCGGCCGTGGCCAGGCCCGACCAGACGAGCAACGCGAGCAAAGACGACTTGACGAGAAAACCCTTGTTGCGCATGGCATACCCTCCGATTGATGGTGACTCTGGTGGTGATTCCATTTGATGCGTTCCCCGCCGGCGCCAGGCGCTCGGCGAAGCATGCACAGTCTGCCGCATCCCGATGTTGTGCGAGCGATCATAATTAACTAAACGGTAAAAGGCAACAGCGATGCCGGTCGCGCCCGGAGAGCATTAAGCGGTCCACCAGCGCGCCTGGCGCAGACCTCCTGAATACCCGTAAATTTACCGAAAATAGAATAAAAACCGCGCTGGCCCAACGCGGTCACGAAGCTGTGCGCCGCCTTTTCGCGCCCGCTTTGAGCACGTTTGACAGCCCAATCCCTATCCGCTAAATTAGGCGCTAATTAACCAAACGGTGCATGCCGTACCCAGAACAACACGCCGGGCGACCGGCGATCGGCACGCCCCCCACCCGACTTGCAAACGCCTTGAACGAGGGAACAGACATGGCACAGCAGCGCATCGGCATCATCATGAACGGCATCACCGGTCGCATGGGAATGAACCAGCATCTGATCCGCTCGATCGTCGCCATCCGTGCGCAGGGCGGCGTTGCGCTGGCGAACGGCGACCGCGCCATGCCCGACCCGATCCTGATCGGCCGCAACGCCGAGAAAATCGCCGAACTGGCGAAAAAATACGGCATCGCGCGCTCGAGCACCGACCTCGACGCGGCACTCGCCAACCCGGACGACACGATCTTCTTCGACGCGGCGACGACGCAGATGCGCCCGACGCTA
>JBBRXI010000385.1:0-2637 GCA_038248575.1 Burkholderiales bacterium
GGCGCAAGGTCAAGAACAGCCGGCAAGCGCGCGCCATGGAAAAAGGCAGCCGCTACGGCCGCAAGATGCAGGAAGAAGTCTGGCAAAGCGCCGAGGTGGACGCGCTCTACCGGCTCGCCGCCGCCGGCGTGCGCGTGCCGCAGCCCCACCTGTGCTACGCAGGCGTGCTGCTTATGGACCTGGTCGTCGACGGCGACGGCAACCCGGCGCCGCGGCTCAACGACGTCGAACTCGACGAAGCGCAGGCGCTCGCCTTTCATGCGCTGCTCATCAACCAGACGGTGCGCATGCTGTGCGCCGGGATCATCCACGGCGACCTTTCCGAGTACAACATCCTCGTTGCCGCCGACGGCCCGGTGATCATCGACCTGCCGCAGGCGATCGACGCCGCCGGCAACAGCAACGCCTTCGAACTCTTCGCGCGCGACATCGTCAATCTGCGCAGCTACTTCAGCGCCTTCGCGCCGGCCCTCAAGGACAGCCAGTTCGCCAGGGAGATCTGGGCCTATTATGAAAAAGGCGTATTGAGCCCCGAACTGCCCCTGACTGGTCAGGTCGTGCTCGACGAATCGCCGGCCGACGTCGACGCCGTGCTGCTCCAGGTCGAACTCGCGATCCGCGAGAACGAAATCCGCCGCATGTGCGCCGAGTAATCGTCAGACCGGAGGGTTACCGCGAAGGCGAGGAGGCGCAGCGGGGGCGCAGAAAAAGGCATGACAATGAGTCTTTCCGGCTGTCGGCAACGGCCATTCCAGAGGGGAGCAGCAATGTCCGTCGTCGGCCATGGGCAGACTTTGGGTTGCCAATAATTCGGATGCCATGTACGGCCGGTAACGAATCACAACCCCGTCACTCGATTTTCTGGCCTACCTGCTCGCCTACAATCTCGTGCGCTGGACCATGGCGGTTGCGCCAACGCTGGCCGACGTCCTGCCGCGCGCCCTGGGTTTTAACGGCGTCAGACGCCTACTTGGGTGTTTACCGACCAGTTGCGGCATGCCGCGGGCAAGCGCATTTCCCTGACGAGGGAATCGTGCTGGCCCACATCGCTGCACGAAAACTGTCGCGCCGACCTGGCTGAATCGAGCCACGCGCCAAAAAGCGACGGCCAAAACCATTGCCACTTCTAACCGTACCTCGTCACGCTGCCCGCGTAGAAACCCGGGCAAGACGGGCGCCTCTTGTGCCATGACGCTCTGACCCAAGGTGGTCGGCAACGCGGCTGGTCAGAATGATGCCCTGACTGTCGTTGCCCAAAAACCCTTGCTCGCCATGGCCCGGAACGCGCCCTTCCCGCGATCAGCTATTGGCGCATAGCGTGGCGACGAAGGGAGTACTATGCGCCTACGCCGTTGGGCCGTCCGCCAACTTTTCCCCAGGTCACGACGGACTGACGCAGCGCCCCCGAGAATAAATCATGACCCACGAGTCAATGAGCGAAGCCGTCCCGCCGCCAAGCGTTTTGGACCCGTGTTTCAGAGAAGGTTCCGCATCGACAACCGGGCGCGCGGGATGGCGTTCGTCGTTGCCGCGAAAGACGCTGATCGGCTTCATGGCCGCCCTGCTTGCCATCGTGGCCATGTCGGTTGTCTCCTATCTCGCCCTGCAGGCTCGATCGACAGGCGTTCACCAGATGGTGCAAGCGCTCGACATGGTGCAGGCGCTCGAGGCCACGATCTCCACGCTCACGGACGCCGAGACGGGTCACCGCGGCTATCTTCTTGTCGGTGACGAGTCGTATCTCGATCCATATACTGCCGCGCTCGTCGAACTGCCGAGCAACCTCGCGGATATTCGGCGCTTGGCGGCCGACACCCCAGCGCAACTGCAGCGCCTTGAGGCCGTCGAACGCCTCGCCGCCGAAAGGATGGCGAGGCTTAAGGAAGGCGTCGATCTGAAGCGCGCGGGTCAGGCTGAAGCCGCGCTTGAACTGGTTCGTTCGGACCGAGGCAAGGTGATGACAGACCGTCTGCGTGCGTTGGTCAGCGAGATGCAGGTCGCCGAGCACGCGACACTCGATGCCCGCACGCAGGAATGGGAGCGGTCCGCCGCCTTCTCGACGTTCGTCACCTGGGCGGGATCAGCGCTCTTGTTCTTCCTGATCGTCGCCGCCGCCGTCGTGTCCTCGCAAGATTTTCGCGAGATGCAAACGCAAGCCTGGCTGCGGGCGGGACAGAACGAGCTCAGTGTCCGGCTGCAGGGCGCGCAGGATCTCGAGCAGCTAGGCGAAAAGATCGTCCGCTTTGTCGCCCGCCATCTCGACGCCCAGGTCGGGGCCATGTACTTTGCCGAGGCGGAAGGCATTCTCCGACGGGTGGGTGCCTATGCCATCCCGGCGCCAACAACCGCCGCGCCCGCACTGGATCGTCCAGTCGCCGGGCTGACGCGACAAGCCATGCAGGAGAAGTCTGTCCTGAGGGTCGACGATGTGCCGCAGGATTACTTTCCTGTCAGCTCTGGCTTGGGCGGCAGCCGGCCCCGGCACCTCGTGATCGCGCCGACCAGCGCCGACGGGGTGGCCAATGCGGTTCTGGAATTGGGCTTCTTTCGTGCAGTCTCTGCGCATGACCTGGAGTTTCTGCGCCTTATCGCTGAGCCCATCGGCGTTGCCCTGAGAACTGCGCAGTACCGCAAAGA
>JBBRXI010000386.1:0-2614 GCA_038248575.1 Burkholderiales bacterium
GCATCGGCGTGAATGTCGTCCAATATTCTTCTGATTCTTCGCTGATCGTCACCGTGCAGCCGCCTTGTTTCGGCGGGCAAACGATACTGACTCAACAATGCTTCCTCGTGCCTGAAGAGTCGCTCGATCGCATCTCTGAGGACGCAAAACCGGCTGATAAACACTTCACTGGCAAGTGAATGCAAGGGATTGAGATCGAGCAGTTCAATCGCCGCGGCCAGGCATTCACATTGTTCATCGAATAGGGGCAAGCCAATTCCGGCTAGTCGGGGTAATTGCGTCTGTGTTCTCATGGCATTTCCTCCAGGAAGGAGGATATTTTCGTCGCGAAATGTTCAGGCGCGATGACGGAAACACGACACGTCGGAACATCGGTGCCAGCCCTTTGGCAAACGGCGGGATCGCATCTCGCGCCCGCCATTCGGGCATGCGTTGATTGGCGGAAACGCCGGCAGCCTTTCCGCCATTTTCAATAAAAAGATTCAGGCGGCGGTTTCGCGAGCGGCGCTGTGCTGCGACGCCGCGCCGGTGGCGAACTGATAAACCTTGCTCTTGCTGCGCTCGCTCGCACGCACCATCCAGTCCAACATGTTTTCGCCGCTCATTGGCCGCGCGTGGAAATAGCCCTGGACCACGTCGCAGGCACAGCCAAGCGCCCCTTCGTGCTCGGCCGCCGTCTCGACGCCCTCGGCGACGGTTTCCATGGCGAGTCCCTGCGCCAGCGAGACGATGGCGCGAACGATCGATTTGTTGGCCGGCGCCTGTTCGATACCGCGAATGAAGGAGCGGTCAATCTTCAGGCGATCGATCGGGAAGCGCTGCAGATAGCTCAGGTTCGAAAAACCCGTTCCGAAATCGTCGATCGCAAGTTTGACGCCGATGCGTTTGAGTTCGTGCAGCGTCTTCAGGACTTCGCTGCCGTGGTGCATGGCGACGTTCTCGGTCAGTTCCAGCTCGATAAATTCCGCGTCGACACCGCTTTCGCCGATGATGGAGCGAACAACTTCAGCGAAATTGTTGCGGCGGAACTGCACCGCCGAAATATTGATCGCCATGCGCACGACCGGCAGGTCGCACAGCGACCACGCGCGCTGCTGCCGACAAGCTTCGCGCAGTACCCAGTTGCCAATATCGATGATCAGCCCGCTGTCTTCCGCGATCCCGATGAAGGCTTGTGGCGAGAGCAAGCCGCGCTCGGGATGCTGCCAGCGGATCAGCGCCTCGACGCCGACGACCTTCGCCGTCCTCGCGTCGATCTGCGGCTGGTAGTGCAGCACAAGTTCATCGCGTGCGATGGCCTGTCTTAAGTCGGCCTCAAGTGACAGATGTTCCATCGAATGCATGGAAAGTCCAGGCTTGTACGCGCGAAAAGCGTTGCGGCCGCTTTGCTTGGCCTCGTACATCGCGGCGTCGGCCTTGACGATAAGGTTCTCCACCTCGCTTTCGTCGCGCGGATAGAGCGCGATGCCAAGGCTAGCCGTGACGAAGACTTCCTCTCCGGCAAGCGCGAAAGGCGAACTGAAGTGGTCGACGATTCTCTGCGCAGTGACCTCGGCGACGCCCGCATCCGGGAGATCGCCGAGCAGCACGGCAAACTCGTCGCCACCGAGGCGGGCGACCGTATCGTTGCAACGGACGCAAAGCTGCAGGCGCTCGGCGACGGCTTGCAGCAGCAGGTCGCCGAAGCGGTGTCCCATCGTGTCGTTGATCTGTTTGAAGCGATCGAGGTCGACAAAAATCAGGCTGACCAGCGTGCCTTTTCGATCCGCTTCGCGACACGCCATATGCAAACGGTCATTGAGCACCATGCGATTGGGAATGCGCGTCAATTGATCGTAGTGTGCAAGGTAATGAAGTTCGGTTTGCTTGCGCTGGGTGATGTGATTGAGAAGCGCATAGCAGTTGGCGACGCCGAGGTATTTGTCGCCGTCGGTGACGATGAAACCACTCGCCATATGCGCCATTCCGGCGTCAATGACGATCGCCGCAACGTCGTCGATGCTGGTGCCGGCGTCAACGACGATGGGGTTCGCGTTGATCGCTGATCCCGTGTCGCTGAGTTGCGAAAGCGGTTTCCTGCCGAAGAGGTCGAAAGTGAACGCGCGACTGAATTTTTCGATATAAGCGTGCCGTTCGACGAGCGCCAGCGGCGCTTCGGCGGCGTCGATCACGGCGATCGCGTAAACGCTGGTGTCGCGCAGGAAGATATTGAGAATATCGCAACACAGCGTGGCCATCGTCACTGCCGGCACCGGCTGGTGCAACTGCCTGACCGACGACGCTTGATGCAAGCCAATGAACTCGCGACGGGGATTCTCGGGAATTTTCCGCAACGAACGCTTCTCCTGCGCAGCAGAAGTCGGCGTGTGCGTCGATGGGCAGATTTCTTCTTCTTTAACCATGGTTTCCTCGCAGATGACAACGCATCATCGGGGACAACTGCTTCAGTTTGATGACGGTCGCTCAGCGGTCGCCGCAAGGTTGTTCTCGAGAACGCCAGGCGTTGATCGGCGACAAGGCCGCGACGCGGGGACCGGGCCACTACGAACGCTTAGCCGGAAACCTCCCGTCGGCTCCCTGGTGTTTTGTCGCCAAACTCTTGCGTTGATCGCGC
>JBBRXI010000387.1:0-2614 GCA_038248575.1 Burkholderiales bacterium
AGGTGGTCAGCGCGGCGACCGCCTTGACGTTGAGGTGATACGCGGCGAACAGCGCGGCCATGGCGATCGACTGGTCGATGCGCGTGAAGTGACGGTCGAGAAACTGCCGGTCGAGCGTGACCATGACCGACTTTTCGGCCGCCAGACAAATGCGCGCCATTGATTCGACGGTTTCCACCGGGTAGTTGCCAGCTGCCGTTTCGGCTGAGAGCATCACGGCGTCGGTGCCGTCGAGCACGGCGTTGGCGACGTCCGAGACTTCGGCTCGCGTCGGCGTTGGTGCGTGAATCATCGATTCCATCATCTGCGTCGCGGTAATGGCCACCTTGTTCTTTTCGCGGGCGATGCGAATCATGCGTTTTTGTAGCGCCGGGACGGCGGCGTCGCCGACCTCGACGGCAAGATCGCCGCGCGCCACCATCAGACCGTCGGAGGCGTCGAGGATTTCCTCGAGCGCCGCCACCGCTTCGACGCGTTCGATCTTGGCGATAGTCAGCGCGTGGCCGCCGCAGGCAAACATCAACTGGCGCGCCATGTACATGTCGGACGCGCTCTTTGGAAACGACACGGCGAGGAAATCGGCGCCGATCTGCGCCGCCGTGCGGATGTCGTCCATGTCCTTGGCGGTCAGCGCCGGCGCCGACAAGCCACCACCCTGGCGGTTGATGCCCTTGTTGTTCGAGAGCTCGCCGCCGTGGCGGACTGTCGTATGGATTTCATGACCGGCGACGCGATCGACGTCGAGCACGATGCGACCATCGTCGAGGAGCAGAACGTTGCCGGAACTCACATCGTTGGGCAGGTTGGTGTAGTCGAGTCCGACACGTTCCTGGTTGCCGAGCTGGCATTGCGCGTCGAGAATGAAGCGGTCACCGACGCCGAGGGTGATCTTGCCGCCCTCAAACTTGCCGACACGGATCTTCGGCCCCTGCAGGTCGGCGAGAATACCGATCGGGCGCCCGACCTTGGCGGCGATTTCGCGCACGCTCGCGGCGAGCGCAATATGATCTTCACGCTTGCCGTGCGAGAAGTTAAGCCGTACGACATCGACGCCGGCCCGGATCAGCGTCTCCAGGATTTGCGGGTCGCGCGAGGCGGGGCCGAGGGTGGCGACGATCTTGGTATGGCGGGTCATGAATGTCCTTCTCGGCGTGTAATTTGAAAGCCGGAGTTGGCCGGGTTTCGAGTGCAGCGGGCAAGTGCAGGCAAGATTTTAACGTATTAGCCGCTCGTCGCGTCGGCGCGGTCGGCTCATCAGCCTCAGCCTTGGCCTGGCCGGCGTAGTGGGTCTGCCCGGGCGCCTGCGGCGCCGGTCTCACGCGAAGATCAAGCGTCGCACTCTTGCGCCGCGTAGGCGCTCTGGCGGCTGGCGCTCAGATGTTGGCCGAACGCCACCACTGGCTGTATTCGTCGCGCAGTTGGCGATGTGGGAGCATCGGGTAGAAGGCAAGGTCAGGCCCGTTGCCGACATAAAATCCCCCGTTGACCATCCGGTAAGGAAAATCGAGCGAGTGCACACGGTGCACCATTTTGCTGTCCTTGCTGCTCGCCGTGTCGTCGGTTATCGGCTGGAGCACCATCAGCGCTTCGCGAAGATGATGGATGAAGGGGTAGGGCAGATCGTTGGCCTGGCCGTTCTCCGGATCACTCGCCAGTTCGCCGAGTTCGAGTTCGACGAAAAAGAGCGCCGGGAAACGGATGAATTTGCTCGGCTTCGAGGTGACGCTGGCGTAGAAGCTCTGCGCGTCGAGATTGCTGACCACCAAACTGTTGACCGGAGCCAGGTCCTGGTACAGGTGCAGGCAGTGATTCATTTCGGACGCTATTTCGCCGCGCGAAAGGCCCAGCGTATGGCCATAGGCGGTAGTCAGGTAAAGCCGGCCGAGCGCGGCGACTGGCAGGTGCTCGAGGACGCGGTAGACCGAGACATAGACCGAGTGCTTGGGCGTCCCCTCGGCGGTCGGCACGCAGCGCGCCACAGCCTCGTCGATGGCGAAATACTCACTGCGGAAATTGCTGTCAATTTCGAAGAACAGGCACTGACCCTTCGACTTGTAGCTGCTCCCGGTCGCGTAATACTGGCCGAACTTTTCCGGTGGTAAATTCGAAGCGATCAGCGCTTCGGGAATCAGCGAAAAGTAGAGATAAACAGCCATGTTGCGAATCCTCCGGCAATTAGATTGGGCATGCTGCCAACGAAGCGACAGCGCTGCGCGGTGATCGACGCGGTAGCGGTGGGCTTCTAACGCAACATGGCGACGAAAGTTCCGGCGATGATGGCGCTGGTGATGACACCGCTGATGCTGGCACCGAGCGCCTGCGGCAGGATGATCGCCGACGGGTTGGCGGCGGTGGCGACTTTTTGCACGACCTTGGCCGTCGTCGGCACGCAACTCACGCCGGCAATGCCGATGATCGGATTGAACTTGCCGCCGGTAGCGAAATACAGGATATAGCCGCCGGCGATTCCGCCGAGCGCGGAAATGAGCAGAGCGAGCATGCCGAGCAGCAGCAGCTTCAATACCGTCGGCTCAAGCAAGGTGTTCGCTTCGCAAAGAACGCCGAGCGTCAAGCCGAGGAAGAAGGTGGCGCCGTAGAGAAAGGTTTCGCCAAG
>JBBRXI010000388.1:0-2601 GCA_038248575.1 Burkholderiales bacterium
GATACGCGGGGACTCGCCGACGGCGCGCGCGCTAGCGCGATCGGCGCGATCGGCACGGGCGCTGCGGCAGCCGGTCGCGGCGGGCTCGGCTCTTGCGGCCGCGGCGCTGGCACGGTTGGCGTGCGCGGCGCGGCAAACGCAGCGGCTGGCGCTGGCGACGGCGCGGTAGCCGCAGCCGGTGGCGCGGCTGGCGGCGCATCTCGGAGTCCGCCGACCGGTGGGCTGGCGGCTGGCGCCGGCTCGATAGGGCGTTGTTCGACGACAACCGGGGCGATGGCCTGACTGTCGACGCGCGGCGACTCGCTGGCCGCAGGCGCGGGCGGCGGCACAGATGGCGCAGATGACGCCGCCCGCGCCGGGGTGATCGGCGGCAGACCGAGCAGGGCCGGATCGACGCGCAGCGGCACCTGCGCCAGCGCCGCGGGCGAATAGACGCCGAGCAGGATACTGGTCAGACCACAGCCGAAGAGCAGCGCGAATGGTTTGCGCCGAGCAAGAAAAATCATCCGCACGATCAGTACAAAATTCAGCAAGCCGCTTCCGCTGACCAAGGGTCACCGGGCCGAGTGTTAAAATCGCTGCATTTTAGCACCATAGCCAGAGGAGAAACGGCATGCCGCGTACCGTCCTGCTGCGCGACTGGCTGGGCTCCTGCCTCGCTGGCCGGCCCCAGCGTCAGCACCCCGACCGGGACGATCCGGGATTCCTCATCGAGCCGGCTTCGGCCGACGCCAGCTTTCGTCGTTATTTCCGTATTACGCTGCCCGACGGCGGCACGCGCATCGTCATGGACGCCCCGCCGGAACTCGAGGACTGCCGTCCCTTTCTCAAGGTTGCCGGGCTGTTTCGCGCCGCCGGCGTGCACGTTCCTGAGGTCTATGCCGAGGACCTCGACAACGGCTATTTATTGCTCTCCGACCTTGGCCACACGACTTATCTGGATGTCCTCGCTGCGGCCAGCGCACCCCTCCTCTACCATCAGGCGAACCAGGCGCTCGTGGCCATACAGAGTGCCAGCGCGCCGGGTGTGCTGCCCGATTACGACGGCGCGCTGCTCGCCCGTGAACTGGCGCTTTTTCCCGACTGGTACATCGCCCGCCACCTCGGCATCGCGCTCGACGTGCCGCAGCAGGGCGTCCTGCGTTCGGTGTTCGACAAAATTCTCGCGAACAATCTCGCCCAGCCGCAGGTTTTCGTGCATCGCGATTACCATTCACGCAATCTCATGGCGTGCGGTGAAAACTACCCGAACAATCCCGGCGTCATCGACTTTCAGGACGCTGTTTACGGCCCGCTGACCTACGATCTCGTCTCGCTTTACCGCGACGCCTATATCGACTGGCCGGAAGAGAACGAACTGGACTTCGTCATCCGCTACTGGGAAATGGCGCGCGCCGCAGGTCTGCCGGTGCATGCGGCCTTCGCAGATTTCTATCGCGATTATGAATGGATGGGCGCTCAGCGTCAGCTCAAGGTGCTCGGCATCTTCGCGCGCCTCTGCCACCGCGACGGCAAAGCCGGCTATATCAACGACATGCCGCGCGTTCTCACTTACCTGCGCCGCACCTGCGAGCGCTATCTCGACCTGCGCCCGCTCGCCCGTCTGCTCGACCAGCTTGACAAGCAGTGTGCTGAAAAATGCAGTTAAGTACCAGACACACCGAGAGCGCGCAGAAAACAGGCTGGAAGCCAGCCTTTTTCGCGGTTCCGCGTGCTTTGCGCGTGCCGCCTGAAGGTCTGCCATGAAAGCCTTCATCCTCGCTGCCGGGCGCGGCGTGCGCATGCGCCCGCTCACCGACACGACGCCCAAACCGCTGCTCTGCGTCGCCGGCAAGCCGCTCATCGTCTGGCACCTCGAACGCCTCGCGGCGAGCGGCTTTCGCGACGTCGTCATCAACCACGCGCATCTTGGCGAGCAAATCGAAGCGGCTCTGGGCGACGGCAGTCGATTCGGCGTATCGATACGCTATTCGCCGGAACCGCCGGGCGCGCTGGAGACTGCCGGCGGCATCGCCAAGGCCTTGCCGCTGCTCGGTGAGCAGCCTTTCCTGGTGATCAACGGCGACGTCTGGTGCGACTGGGATTTCAGGCGCGCCGCGGCGCTCGCCGGAGCCCGCGCGTATCTCGCGCATCTGGTGATGGTCGCCAATCCGCCGGAACACGCGGGCGGCGACTTCTGCCTCGACGGCGAGCGCCTGCGCTTGGCTGGCGAGCTCATCGGCCCGACGCTGACCTACGCCGGAACCGGCGTTTTTTCACCAGATTTTTTCGTCGGCGTAGCCGCCGGCTCGGTGCTCCGCATGCGCCCCTTGCTCGACGCAGCAATCGCGCAGGGGCTCGTCAGCGGGGAACGCCATGACGGCGAGTGGGTCGACGTCGGGACACCCGAGCGCCTGGCCCAACTCGATACGCACATTAGCCAACAACAAAGACCTTAACGATGAAAAATACCGCTTACATCGCCCGCCGCAGCGCGCTCCTCGAACAGATCGGCGACGGCGTCGCGATCATCCCGACGGCGCCCGAGCGCCTGCGCAGCCGCGGCTCGCATCATCCCTTCCGTTTCGACAGCTACTTCTGGTACCTCTCGGGTTTTCCCGA
>JBBRXI010000389.1:0-2583 GCA_038248575.1 Burkholderiales bacterium
AGTAATACCACGGCTGACTGATTCCGCGCGCCGGCGCGACGACGACCGGCGGTTCCACATACACGCGTTGCACCGGATAAGCCGGATAGGGGTCGACATAGACTGGTCGGTTGCGCTCGGCGAGTATGGCGAGGCCGGCGATCGCGCCGATGACCGCGACACCCGGCCAGATCGAAGACCCGCCGCGGTGATAAGAGCCGCCGCGGTGCGGCGAGCCACCGCCGTAATAGCTGCCTCGACCGCCGTAGCCGCGGTCGGCGTAGGCCGGCGCGGCAGCGAGCGCGAACGCGGCGAACAGCGTGACAAAAGAAACGATGGTTTTGCGCATGATTGCCTCCGTGAAGTCTGGCATCGGCCCAGACTGTTCTAGCTTAACGCGCGAGGCGCCGCGCGGCCGACGTCAAGATGTAAGGTTTTGTAAGGCGCGCAGCCCATCTCGCGGCTTAGTTGAAAAACCCGGGAACATTGGTGCGCCATCGCCGTCCTAGATAACTAGCACCGCTGTTGTACTGTATTGGCGGACCTGTCACCTGGCGAGGCGAACGATGTTGCGGATCAGCAAAATGGCCGATTATGGGACGAGCATCCTCAGCGCCATGGCTGGCGAACCCGGATCGACGTTCAGCGCCGCCGAACTCGCGCAGCTTACCGGCTTGCCCTTGCCGTCGGTGAGCAAGATTCTCAAGATCCTGCTGCGCGAGGGTCTCGTCGTCTCGTTGCGCGGGACCCTCGGCGGCTATCGGCTGGCGCGGCCGGCGGGGCAGATTTCGACCGTCGACATCATCTCGGCACTCGACGGCCCGCTCGGCGTTACCGAATGCAGCGTCCGCGAGGGTCTGTGTCGGCGCGAGGGACATTGCCGCGAGCGCGCGCCGTGGCAGATGATCAATCGCGCGATGCTCGACGCGCTGGCGCGCATCACGCTGCAGCAAATGGTCGCGCCGCGGCCGGCGGCGCAGATTTCGACCATCGACATCCTCTCGGTGTTGCGCGTCGCGCGCGCGCCGGTCAAGCATGGAGAATCGGCATGACTACGACAGAAAACTCGCTCGCTACCCTGGTCGATCGCGAATACCGGCACGGTTTCGTTACCGACGTGGCGAGCGACGCGCTGCCGCGCGGGCTCTCCGAGGAAACGATTCGCCTGATCTCGGCGCGTAAGGACGAGCCGGCGTTCATGCTCGAGTGGCGGCTGAAGGCTTACCGGCACTGGCTGACGATGCGCGAGCCGACCTGGTCGACGGCGCGTTATCCGGCGATCGACTATCAGGACATCATCTACTACTCGGCGCCGAAGTCGATGCAAGACCGGCCAAAAAGCCTCGCCGACGTCGATCCGGAACTGCTCAGGACCTACGAGAAGCTCGGCGTCCCGCTTAAAGAGCGCGAGATGCTCGCCGGCGTCGCCGTCGACGCCGTTTTCGACAGCGTCTCGGTCGGTACGACGTTCAAAGACAAACTCGCCGAGCTCGGAATCATTTTCGGGTCGTTTTCCGACGCCGTGCGCGACCATCCCGAGCTCGTGCAACAGTACCTCGGCTCGGTCGTCCCCTATACCGACAACTTTTTTGCGGCGCTCAACGCGGCGGTTTTTTCCGACGGCTCGTTCTGCTACATACCGCCCGGCGTGCGTTGCCCGATGGAGCTATCGACCTACTTTCGCATCAACGCGCGCGACACCGGCCAGTTCGAGCGCACCCTGATCGTCGCCGACGAAGGCGCTTATGTGAGTTACCTCGAAGGCTGTACGGCGCCGATGCGCGACGAAAATCAGCTGCACGCGGCGGTCGTCGAACTCGTCGCGCTCGACCGCGCGCGCATCAAGTATTCGACGGTGCAGAACTGGTACCCGGGCGACAAGGAAGGCCGCGGCGGCATCTACAACTTCGTCACCAAGCGCGGCGACTGCCGCGGCACCGCGTCGCACATCTCGTGGACGCAAGTCGAGACCGGTTCGGCGATCACCTGGAAATACCCGAGTTGCATCCTGCGCGGCGACGACTCGATCGGCGAGTTCTATTCGGTGGCGCTGACCAACAATCGCCAGCAGGCCGATACCGGTTCGAAAATGATTCACATCGGGCGCAATACGAAGAGCACGATCGTTTCTAAGGGGATATCGGCCGGGCACGGGCAGAACGCCTATCGCGGTCTCGTCAAGATCTTGAAATCCGCCGAGGGCGCGCGCAACTACAGCCAGTGCGATTCGCTGCTGCTCGGCGATCAGTGCGCCGCGCATACCTTTCCCTACCTCGAAGTGAAGAACGCCAGCGCGCGCGTCGAACACGAGGCCTCGACTTCGCGCATTGGCGAGGACCAGCTTTTCTATTGCCGGCAGCGCGGCATCTCGCCCGAAGACGCGGTGTCGATGATCGTCAACGGCTTTTGCAAGGAAGTTTTCAAGGAATTGCCGATGGAATTTGCCGTTGAAGCGCAAAAGCTCATGAGCGTGAGCCTCGAAGGCAGCGTCGGATAAACGAATAAACAGGGGGTTTTCTGTGTTGCACATCACTAATTTACACGCCAGCGTCGACGATAAACCGATCCTGCGCGGCGTGGACCTCGCCGTCCGCGCCGGCGAGG
>JBBRXI010000390.1:0-2582 GCA_038248575.1 Burkholderiales bacterium
ACAGCGACACGTCGGGTTTGCCGATCATCGCCGGCGGGTCGGCCGGCTTTTCGACGAAGTCGGTGACGCGCCGGTTTTCGTCGACGGCTATCACGCCAAAGCCGGTGGCGTCCTTGCGCGGCACCTCGATGCAGGCGATCGTGCATTCGGCGCCGCTCTCGACGTGATCGACGAGCATCGCCGCGTAGTTCATCTTGTACACGTGGTCGCCGGCGAGGATCACCACGTAGGCCGGCTCAGGGCTGTAGGCCTGGAGGATGTCGAGGTTCTGATAGACGGCGTCGGCGGTGCCGCGATACCAGGATTCCTCATCGACGCGCTGCTGCGCCGGCATCAGGTCGACGAACTCGTTGACCTCGCCGCGCAGGAAACTCCAGCCGCGTTGCAGATGCCGCAAGAGGCTGTGCGACTTGTACTGGGTGACAACACCGATGCGGCGGATACCGGAATTCACGCAATTGGAGAGCGCAAAGTCGATGACCCGATATTTGCCGCCGAAATAAACGGCGGGCTTTGCCCGCCGGTCGGTCAGTTCGTACAAGCGGCTTCCACGACCGCCGGCAAGGACCAGGGCGACGGCGCGCCCGGGCAACTGGAAAGTTCTTTTTTCTAACATTTCGCCATGCTCCTAAAAAACCTGTTATTCGCTAGGACGATGCGCGTGAACGGATTACCTCAACTGACGACATCGGGGGCGTCGCGGCCCGAAATTTCGGCGATCCGCGCGACGCTGCCGGCCAAGGCAGCAAGCGAAGCGAGCGCCTCGCGCGCGGGAATCTCGTGGCGCGCCGCGTCGGGCTCGTAGCGCTCGAGATAGACGCGCAGCGTTGCCCCTTCTGTACCGGTACCCGACAGGCGGAAAACGACGCGCGATCCGCCAGCGAGTAGCAGACGCACGCCCTGGTGATCGCTGCGCGTGCCGTCGACCGGATCGGTATAGCAAAAATCGTCGGCCGTCTCGATGTGCAAGCCGTCGAAGCGCTGCCCGGCGAGCGTCGGCAGCTTGGCGCGCAGTTCAGCGAGCAGCGTCTCGCCACGCACTGTCGCGAGGCCTTCGTAATCGTGCCGGGCATAGACGTTGCGGCCGAAACGCCGCCAGTGCTCGCGCACGATCTGCTCGACCGGCTGCTCGCGCACGGCGACAATGTTGAGCCAGTAGAGGACGGCCCACAGGCCGTCTTTTTCGCGCACGTGACTGGAGCCGGTGCCGGCGCTTTCCTCACCGCACAGCGTCGCCATTCCGGCGTCGAGCAGGCTGCCGAAATACTTCCATCCGGTTGGCGTCTCGTAGCACGGGATCTTGAGTTCGGCGGCGACGCGATCGACCGCGCAACTCGTCGGCATCGAACGCGCGACGCCGGCAAGGCCGCCAGCGTAGGCCGGAATCAGCTCGTAGTTTGCCGCAAGCACCGCCAGGCTGTCGCTCGGACTGACGATGAAGTTGCGCCCGACGATCATGTTGCGGTCGCCGTCGCCGTCGGACGCGGCGCCGAACGACAGGCCCGAGCTGCGGTCGGCAAGCGCTGCAACCAGGTCGGCGGCATAGACCGGATTGGGATCGGGATGACCGCCGCCAAAATCGGGCAGCGGCGTCCCGTTGACCACGGTACCCGGCGCCGCGCCGAGGCGCGACTCGAGGATGGCGTGTGCATACGGCCCGTTGACCGCGTGCATGGCGTCAAAACGCATGCGAAATTCGGGTCGGGCGAGCAGCTGCGCAATACGCTCGAAGTCGAACAACGACTCGAGCAGTTCGGCGTAATCGGCGACCGGATCGATGACCTCGACGCGCATCTGGCCGATCCGCGTCTCGCCGAGGCGGGTGAGGTCGATATCAGGCGCTTCGACGATTCGGTAGGCGTCGATGTTCTGGGTGCGCCGATAGACGGCGTCGGTAAAGCTCTCGTTGGCCGGCCCGCCGTTGCCGAGGTTGTACTTGATGCCGAAGTCGCCGTCCGGTCCGCCCGGATTGTGACTCGCTGAGAGGATGAGGCCGCCGAAGGCACGGCGTTTGCGGATCACGGCACTGGCTGCCGGCGTCGACAGAATTCCGTTGCGACCGACAAGGACGCGCCCGAAACCGGCGGCGGCGGCCATGCGCAGGATCGTCTGGATCGCCACGTCGTTGTAATAACGCCCGTCTCCGCCGAGGACGAGCGTCGTTCCCTGCTGGCCCTTGAGCTCGTTGAAAATCGACTGGACAAAATTCTCAAGGTATCGGGGCTGACTGAAAACACCGACTTTCTTGCGCAGACCCGAGGTTCCCGGTTTCTGTCCGGCGAAAGGCGTCGTCGCCACGCTGATAACGTTCATGTCATGCCTCATCCGGGAACGTCCCGGCAACAGTAATGGAAAAACGCCGGCCGCAGCGCATCAGAGGTGCGCCCGGCTGAAGGCGAGCAGCCGCTGCGTCGAGGCGTCGAACTCGTCGCCGCGGCGCGCGTCGGAAAATGCCGGCAGAATGCGCTCGGCGACCGCTTTGCCGAGTTCGACGCCCCATTGATCGAAGGAGTTGATCCCCCAGACCGTTCCCTGAACGAAAACCTTGTGCTCGTAGAGCGCGATGAGCGCACCGAGCGTTG
>JBBRXI010000391.1:0-2571 GCA_038248575.1 Burkholderiales bacterium
CAGGTGGCCCAGAAGTTGACGACCAGCGTCTTGCCGCGCCAGGCTTCGAAGGCGTAAGACTTACCGGCAGCGTCGTTCAGACGCAGCTCGAACAGGCTGGCGACGGCGACGTCGGCCAGCGCGGGATCCGACCGCCAGCGCGGGTAGGCCAGCATTCCGGCGGTGACGCCGGCGGCGACAGCGACCGTCGCCAGCAGTCCGACGACGAGGCGCTTGCTCATTCGGCATCCGCGCGCGTGGTCAGCAGCAATTGCCTGACCGCGTCAAGGCGCGCCCGGCGGCGAACGCGGCCGTCGCTCGTCCTCGACGTGACCCGCTCTTCGTGCGGCGGATAGACGACGAGGTTGGCGATCGCGTCGCCTAAGTCAATGGTCAGCACCGCTTCGGCGCGATCAGTACGCGGAACGCTGTGCTGGTAGTCGATGTTCTGGTTGAGCAGGAAAATCTCGACGTCCTTGGCGCTGTCGGCGTAGAGCTGGATATCGATCTCGGCGTAACGGCCGGCGCTGCCGTCGAGCACCGAGCCGGTGAGATACGGCGTGAACCGTTCCGTGAGCGCCATGATTTCGCTGGCTTTTTGCCGCAGATGGAATATCCGGGCGCTTTGCTCGTCGTCCTGGAAGAGGCGCTGAAACGTTCGCAGCTCGGCTTCGACCTCGCTGTTCTCGGGCAGTTGCGTATTGTCCGGCAAACCGAGCAGGCGCAGCGCCTTGCGCTTGGCCAGCGTGTAGTCGCCGATGCCGTCCTCGGCCAGCAGGCGGGCGGCGGCGCTGGCGATGAGCAGGCGCTGGTCGGGATTGCTGTTGTCGTGACGGCGGGTCATTGGGCGGCTCGCTATTCGGTGGCCGGTCCGGGTCGTGGCCAGGCTGATCGTCGGCCTTGGCGGCACGGGTACAATGGTCGGGCCGGTCGCGGGTTGATCTACGGCAAATCATTCTAACTTGGATTTTCACATGCACATTCACATTCTCGGGATCTGCGGCACCTTCATGGGCGGTCTTGCAGAGCTCGCGCGCGCCACCGGTCATCGAGTCACCGGTTGCGATGCCGGCGTCTATCCGCCGATGAGCAGTCAGCTCGAAGCGGCCGGAATCGAGCTGATCGAAGGCTACGCGATCGAGCAGCTGGCGCTGGCGCCCGACTGTTTCGTCGTCGGCAACGCCATCGCGCGCGGCAACCCGCTGCTCGAGGAAATCCTCGACCGCGGCCTGCCCTACGTCTCGGGGCCGCAATGGCTCGCCGACAACGTTCTGCCCAAGCGCTGGGTGCTCGCCGTGGCCGGCACGCACGGCAAGACGACGACGGCCGCGATGCTCGCCTGGATTCTCGACGAGGCGGGGCTTGCGCCGGGCTTCCTGATCGGCGGCGTGCCGCTCAACTTCGGCGTTTCGGCGCGCCTTGCCGGCAAAAGCGCCGATTCGCCGTTCTTCGTCATCGAGGCCGATGAATACGATTCGGCGTTTTGCGACAAGCGCTCGAAGTTTGTCCATTACCGGCCGCGGACGCTGATCGTAAACAACCTGGAATACGATCACGCCGACATCTTCCCCGACCTCACGGCGATCGAGACGCAATTTCACCATCTCGTGCGCACCGTCCCGCGTCAGGGACTGATCGTTGCCAACGCCGGCGATGCGAGTATCGGACGCGTACTGGCGCGGGGTTGCTGGTCGACGGTCGAGCGCTTTAATGACGCAGCCGGCTGGCGCGCCGACGGTTGCGATGCCGAAGGGTCGCTCCGCCTCTTGCACGGCGGCGAAGAAATCGCGCGCAGCGCGTGGGCGCTCAACGGCGCGCACAACCGCTCGAACGCCGTCGCCGCCCTGCTTGCCGCCCGCCACGTCGGCGTCCCTTTGGCGCAGGGCGTCGAAGCGCTGTCGCGTTTTCGCAACGTCAAGCGCCGGCTCGAACTGCGTGGCTGCGTGCGCGGCGTCAGCGTCTATGACGACTTCGCCCACCATCCGACGGCGATCGCGACGACGCTCGCCGGCTTGCGGCGCAAGGTCGGCGACGGGGCCGGCGCGCCGCGCATCCTCGCCGTTCTCGAGCCGCGTTCGAACACCATGAAGCTCGGCGTGATGAAAGCGCAGCTGCCGGCAAGCCTCGCCGAGGCCGACCGCGTCTTCTGTTATGGCGCCAACCTCGGCTGGGACGCCGCCGCATCGCTGGCCCCGCTCGGCGAGCGGGCAGTGGTCAGCGACGACCTCGACCGGCTCGTCGCCCGCATCGTCGCCACAGCGCGCGCCGGCGACCACATCCTGGTCATGAGCAACGGTGGTTTCGGCGGCATCCACGGCAAGCTGCTCGCCGCGCTCGACGCACCGCAACCGGTGTAGAGCGCAGATTTTCTGCGCGATCGGGCGGTGCATGTTCAGGCGCCGCATCGCCAAGAGTGCGCGTTTTGTAGGAGCGCAGATTCTCTGCGCGATCGGGCGGTGCATGTGCAGGCGCCGCATCGCCCAGCGCAGCTGGGCTCCTACAAGGAAGAGCGCGCGTTTTGTAGGAGCGCAGATTCTCTGCGCCATCGGGCGGTGCATGTGCACACGTCGCATCGCCCAGCGCAGCTGCGCC
>JBBRXI010000392.1:0-2555 GCA_038248575.1 Burkholderiales bacterium
AAGGTCAGCGCGGCGATATTGCTCGGGCTAAAGCCGCAGGTCTTGACGAGGTAGGCAATCTTCTCGGTGATGACGCGCGTCTTGCCTGATCCTGCGCCAGCAAGAACGAGGAGCGGTCCGTCGAGGTAGCGAATCGCTTCGCGCTGAGGGGCATTGGGCAGGGACATCGGGTCGTCAGCTTTTCAAGATCAAAACCTAGCGCAGAGGCGCGCAGACGCAGAGGCTGCGCAGAGAAAACCTGAACAAGCCGTTCTCTGCGACTTCTCTGCGCCTCTGCGGTGGACGTTACAAGTGGTAGTGAAGCGCCAAGAAAGCGGCGAAGAGCACGGCGATCAGGCCAAGCCAGCGGTTTTGGCGGCGCTGGGCAGCGGCCAGTTCGGTGAGCAGCGGCAGCAATAAAGCCGAGCTATCGCGGCCGAGCGCCTGGTGCACGAGGCGCGGCAGTTGCGGCAGCGTGCGCGCCCAGTTCGGCGCTTCCCGCCGCACGCCGTGGGCCAGCGCGCGCCAGCCGACCTGCTCGCTCATCCAGCGTTCGAGGAAGGGCTTGGCCGTCGTCCATAAATCGAGGTTGGGGTCGAGCTGACGGCCGAGTCCCTCGATATTGAGCAGGGTTTTTTGCAGCATGACGAGTTGCGGCTGGATCTCGACGTTGAAGCGGCGCGAGGTCTGGAACAGCCGCAGCAACGCGCGACCGAATGAAATTTCGTGCAGCGGGCGGTCGAAAATCGGCTCGCAGACGGCGCGGATCGCCGCCTCGAACTCGTCAACGCGGGTATCGGCGGGCGCCCAGCCGGCTTCAATGTGGGCGGTCGCGACACGCTTGTAATCGCGCTGGAAAAAAGCCAGAAAGTTCTGCGCGAGATAGTCTTTATCGACGTCGGTCAGTGTGCCGACGATGCCAAAATCGAGGGCGATGTATTTGCCGTGGTGCACCGCGTCGGTAGCGACAAAAATATTGCCTGGGTGCATGTCGGCGTGGAAGAAGCCGTCGCGGAAAACCTGCGTGAAGAAGATCTCGACGCCGGCTTTCGAAAGCGCCGACAGATCGATTCCGGCGGCAACAAGCGCGTCGTTCTGGCTGATCGGGATGCCGTGCATGCGCTCCATGACCATCACCGTCTCGGTACAGTGGTCCCAATACACCTCAGGGACGAGCAGCAGCTTCGAAGCGGCGAAGTTGCGCCGCAGTTGCGAGCAGTTGCCCGCTTCGTGCATGAGGTCGAGTTCGTTGTGCAGATGGCTGGCGAACTCGGCGACGACTTCGCGCGCTTTCAGGCGCTTGCCGTCCGACCAGATTTTTTCGAGCAGGCCGGCGAGCGTGTCGAGCAGCGCGAGGTCGTTGGCGATGACCGCGCCCATGCCGGGACGCAGGATTTTGACCGCGACCTCGTGGCCGCCGTCGGCGACGTGCAGCCGCGCCAGATGCACCTGGGCGACCGACGCGCTGGCCACCGGCGTCGCGTCGAACTCGGCAAAAACCTCACTCGCCGGCCGGCCGTACGCGGCAGCAATCTGGGCCAGCGCGAGCTCAGATGAAAACGGCGGAACACGGTCCTGGAGCTTCGCGAGTTCGTCGGCAATGTCGAGCGGCAAGAGGTCGCGCCGCGTCGACAGCACCTGGCCGAATTTGACGAATATCGGCCCGAGTGATTCGAGCGCCAGGCGCAGGCGGACGGCGCGCGGCGCGCCAAAGCGCCGCCAGAAATGGAACCAGCGCGAGAGCGCCGCCAGGCGGCCGCTCGCTTCGTGTTCGAAAATCAATTCGTCGATGCCGTAACGGCTGACAACGCTGAGAATTTTGGCGAGTCGGAGAAGACGCATGGGGGCGACGGCCGTAGGCGAAAACGCGAGTTTACCCGAATCGCCACCCTTGCCGCGGCCAAAATTCGTCAAGGCCGTATTCGCATGCGCCGCCGGCAGCGGCGTTAAAAACGATTAGAAATGGTCCTGTCGCAGTGCCAGAACAGACCGCTGAGTTCAGGAACTGAGCAAAGCCAATTGCCTCCCCGCGCTGGCGCTTCCCTTCTCATCCCAGCCGAGACTGGAAGCGCCCTCCGGGCGTCGTGACGCACAGATACCCTGGACATTCCCCGCTTCGAAAATCGCGCTTTTTACCGCCGCAGCCACGGCCGTTTGCTGAAATTTCTGCTCGCCCATTCGGCGCCTCTCGTCTGGAGGAAACCGTTACCAACTCAGACTTTTCGCCAGTTCTGGGGAGATCTGCCGAGGAAATAGGTTCAATGGTCGGCGCGCGCAGCGAATCACTCGCCAGAACCTGCCCGGAAGCGTAGCAGCGACTGCGCGAGGAAGTCGATGAAAGTCCGGATGCGCGTCGACAGCTGGTGGCGTTGCGGGTAAATCGCGTAGATATCGGCGTCGGGCGTCTGGTAGGGCGCGAGGACCTGGACCAGGCGGCCGCTTTTCAGATAGCGCTCGATGTCCCACTCGGCGCGCATCACGATGCCATGGCCGTCGAGCGCCCAATTGACCGCGATCTCGCCGTCGTTGGTCGTCAGCTTGCCGTGCACCTTGATCGCTTCGGCCTGCCGGTCGGA
>JBBRXI010000393.1:0-2551 GCA_038248575.1 Burkholderiales bacterium
GTTTGCCAGTGACGATGCAGTAGAGGTCGCCGACCAGGACGAGGATGGCGGTGATGCTGAAGAGAATGCCGACGCCGTAGAGCAGACCCATCGAAACCCCCGATGCCGGCGCCATGTTGTGCCAGTTGATCACCGTCTGTTGCCAGCTGCCCTGCAGGAACATGCCCATGATGGCGATCATCAGCACGTGCGCGATGGTCAGCAGGACGCGCTGCACCATGGGCGGGAATTTGGTGAGAATACCGTCGAAGCCGAGATGGCCGTGGTCGCGTAAGGCGACCAGGCCGGCCGTATAGGTCATCCAGGTCAGGCCCCACGACGACAACTCGTCGGAAACCGAAATCCCCGAATTGAAGACGTAACGCAGAACGACGTTGCCGAAAACCATGACGATCATGGCCGCGAGGCAAAGCGCGGCAAAGATTTTCAGTGCGTGAAACAGTAGATCGAGAAATTTCTTCATTCAATGTCCTTATTATTCGCCTTGCCAGTCGGCTCGGGTCACAACCGCGCCGTACCGCGTCGGGCCAGACGCGAATCCGGCCCGGACCGCGAGCTATTGGGCAAGGCTCGGCGCCGTGCCGGTCGCGACGTGGTGCACCTTCGTGCCCGGCGAGTAGATGTCCATGATGTTCCAGTGACCGGCGGTCGGCGTTGGAACGTTCACCATGTAAGCGTCGATGACGCACGGCTTGCCGGCGGCGATCGCCGCTTCGAGCGCCGGCTTGAAGCCGGCGGCCGATTCGATCTTGACGCCGTCGATGCCGTAGGCGCGGGCGATTGCCGCGAAGTCGGGCGACCAGGAAACGCCGTCCTTTTCGAACACGGTGCCGAAGGTCGTGTCGTAATGCGCGAGTTCGAGGCCGGCGATCGTTCCGAAGGCGTGGTTGTTCATGATCACCCAGATCACCGCGATGTCGTTTTCAAAGGCGGTGGCCAGCGCCGCAGGATTCTGGCCGAAACCGCCGTCACCGACCAGCGCGACGACGACGCGATCGGGCAGGGCGATCTTGGCGCCGAGCGCGGCCGGCGAGCCGAAGCCCATCGTCGCGAAACCGCCCGGCGTGAACACGCTGCCCGGTTCATAGACCGGGTATTGCTGGGCGAGGCCGTTCTTGTTCCAGCCGACGTCGGTGGAAATAATCGAGTTCCTCGGCAGCGCGGCGCGCAGGTCGGCCAGTATCCGCTCGGGGCGCATCGGCCAGGCGTTGCTCTCCATGCCTTCCTTGTTGCTGGCGACAAAACTCGTCCGGTTGGCGGCCATCGCGGCGATCACCTGTGGGCGCTGGACGCCGTTTGGCGCGAGTTTCCGGGCCATGCGCAGCAGCGTCTTCAAAGCCGACTTGAGATCGGCGATGGCGGCGATTGTCGCCGGGTAATTGCGGCCGATTTCATTCGCGTCGATATCGATGTGAATGAGCTGCGTCGGCGGGAAATTGAAGGTGTACTCGGCTTCCCACGAGCTGCAGTCGGCTTCGGCGAAGCGCGTGCCGAGGCCGACAATCCAGTCGGCGCCCTTGCACGCGTCGTTGATGAATTTCGTTCCCCAGAACCCGGTCATGCCGAGAATCAGCGGGTGGTCGTCGGGCAGCGCGCCCTTGCCCATCAGCGTGTGCGCAACGGGGATCTGCAGGTGTTCGGCAAATTCGCGTAGTTCGCTCGTCGCATCGGCGAGCATGATGCCGCCGCCGACGTAGAGCAGCGGCGTCTTGGCAGCGAGCAGTTGTTTGACGATCTTCTCGGCGGTTTCCTCGTCGAGCGCGGGCTTGGCGATCTGGCGCGTATTTCTGCGAACGCGGTCGAACAGCGCGACGTCGATCTCCTTCGAGAAGATGTCCATCGGCACGTCGATCAGCACCGGTCCGGGACGGCCGGATTCAGCGAGGACGAAGGCCTTTTCGAGGATTTCCGGGAAAAGGTGCGGCGAGTCAACGCGCCAGACGCGCTTGCAGAAGGGGCGGTAAATCTCGCATTGCGACGCGTCGGCGTGCAGGTTGACTTCCTGGTGCGGGCCCTTGCCGAAGTAGTGCGACGGCACGTCGCCGGCGATAACGACCATCGGGATCGAGTCGAGCGAAGCGTTGGCCACCCCGGTCGCGGCGTTGGTCAGCCCCGGCGAGAGGTGCGAGAGGACGACCGAAGCCTTCTTCGTCGCGCGGGCGTAGCCGTCGGCGGCGTGCGCGGCGATCTGCTCGTGCCGCGTATTGATGAACTTGATTTTCTTGCTCTTCGAGAGCGCAGCGAGCACCGCGATATTGGTGTGGCCGCAAAGGCCGAAAATGTGCTCGACGCCACGCGCTTCGAGGTACTTGATCAGTTGGTTTGAAATCAAATCCTTCATTTGAGGCTCCTTGGAAACGGTGTAATTTCGCTGTGGATCGGGCCGCTCAGGTGTTGTTTTGCGCGCGCGCCTTGTGCTTGACGAGATCCTCGCAACGACCCGCCTTGAGTACCGCGCTGGCCGCCGGGTGGCCGACGAACGCGGCGGCGAGCCGCGCGGTTTCCATCGCTTTCAGCAGATCAACGCCGGTGTCGATGCCCATCTCGTGCA
>JBBRXI010000394.1:0-2549 GCA_038248575.1 Burkholderiales bacterium
CGTCGCTGTCGTTGGCCAGCACGTCGATTTTCACGGCCTGGCCTTTGCCGGTGGTCGCCACGTCGTCCTTGAGATCAGGCGAGTAGTTGAGTTCGCCGGTCGCGCGCGGCAGCCACAGCGAAATCTGCGGCACGTAGGTGACGATCAGCAGCACCAGGAACAACGCGCCGAAGAACGGGAACATGGCGCGCGTAACCTTTTCCATCGACAGGTCGGAGACGGCGCTGGCGACAAAGAGCACCGAACCGACCGGCGGCGTGATCAGACCGATGCCGAGGTTGACCATCATGATCATGCCGAAATGCACCGGATGGATGCCCAGCTCGGTGACCACCGGCAGCAGGATCGGCGTCAGGATCAGAATCAAGGGTGCCATGTCCATCAGCGTGCCGAGGATCAGCAGCAGGACGTTGATCGCCAGCATGACGAGGTAGGGGTTGTCCGAAACGCCGGTGAACGCCGCCGAAATCTTCGCCGGCAAGGAGAGCATCGTCAGGATGTGACCGAAGGCCGCGGCAAAGCCAATCAGAATCATGACGATGGTCACCGTCTTGACCGTCCGGTGCACGAGGATCGGCAACTGGTTCCACTTGTAGTCGCGGTAGAAGAACATGGTGACGACAAAGGCCCAGACGCAGGCGAGCGAAGCCGACTCGGTCGCCGTATACCAGCCCGAGAGGATGCCGCCGAGAATGATGACGACGGTAAACAGGCCGGGCAGCGTGTCGATCATGATCTTGACCGCCTGCTTTAACGGAATGGCCTCGCCCTTCGGGTAACCGCGCTTGGTGGCGAAATAGACGCACATCGTCATCAGTGTGATGCACAGCACCAGTCCGGGCAGGACGCCGGCGAGAAAGAGCGCGCTGATCGAGACACCGCCACCAGCGGCGAGCGAGTAGATGACGGCGTTATGGCTCGGCGGAATCAGGATCGCCTGCACCGAACCCGACGCCGTGACGGCTGCCGCGTAGGCACGCGGATAACCGTGCTTTTCCATTTGCGGAATCATCACCGAGCCGATCGACGCCGTATCGGCGACCGACGAACCCGAAATCGCGCCAAAAAAGGTCGACGCGAGGATGTTGACCAGCGACAGGCCGCCACGGATGAAGCCGACGAAGAGCGAGGCGAAATTGATCAACCGCGTCGCGATTCCGCCTTCGGCCATGATCGCTCCGGCGAGAACAAAGAAAGGAATGGCGAGCAGCGAGAATTTGTTGACGCCGTCGCCCATCTTGAGCATGACGATCGTCAGGAAGGACAAGTCGCCGGAAAACCAGATGGCACCGACCAGCGCCGTCATTCCCAGCGTGTACGCGACGGGCAGTCCGACGGCCAGCATCCAGAAAAACGTTCCCATTATGACCAGAGTATCCACGGTTGCGCTCCTAGTTGGTCGCTGCGGTATCGGGTTCGCTGCTGTGGCTGCCGATCATGACGATGGGGCGGCGATGCTGGCGACCGAAGAAAATCGATTCAATGATGAAGAGCAGCGTAAGGAACGACCCGAGCGGGATCGGAAGATAGGTCCAGAACACTTGCAAATCGGGAAAGTCGGGCAAGCTTTGCCCGGTGCCCATGAAAAAGAGAACGCGGTCACCGCCATAGACGATGATGAACAGCGCGATGATGGCCATGAGGAAATCGACGATGCGCGCGCAGACAAACTGCGCCTTGGGCGGCAGACGGTCGGTGAGCATGCCGACGGCAATATGGCTGCCGGCGCGATACGCTGCCGCCGAGCCGATAAAGGTAAAAACGATCATGCACACGATCGCTGCCGGCTCGGGCCACGACAGCCCGGAATTGAGCCATTTGCGAAAGACGACCTGAATCGGAATGACCAAAGTCATGATCGCCATGGACAGGCCGGCGACCCAGATGCACAGCCAGTACACCTTGTCCATCGCGTTGCAATACATTTCTTTCATTGCTGACAATTCTCCGGAAGTCCTAAAAAAACTGGCGAGCCGTGGCCCGCCAGTTCTACTGCTCTTTCGCTTACTTGACTGCCTGGATGCGGGCGATCAGCGCGGTAAAATCCTTGCCGTACTTGTCGCGGACCGGCTGTGTTGCCTGGAAGAATGCTGCCTTGTCGACGTCGGTCACCGTCGTCACGCCTTCAGCCTTCATCTTGGCGCGCGATTGCAGGACTTTGGCGTCCCACAGCTTGCGCTGTTCCTGCTGGGCTTCCTTCGACAGCTTCTTGATCAGGGCCTGGTCTTCAGCGTTCAGCTTGTTCCAGCTGGTTTTCGAGAAAACAAAAACTTCCGGGATGATCAGGTGGCCGGTATGGTTGTAAAACTTGTTGACCGTGTAGTAATTCTGCGTCTCAAAGGTCGGCTCGTTGTTTTCGGCACCATCGACAACGCCGGTTTGCAGCGAGCTGTAGAGTTCGGCCATGCCCATCGAGATGCCGCTGCCGCCCATCGAGTTCATCGTATCGACGAACAGCGGGTTGCCCATCATGCGGATTTTCTGTCCAGCCAGGTCAGCCGGCTTGCGAACCGGCTTCTTGGTAAACACGTTGCGCGTACCGCTGTCCA
>JBBRXI010000395.1:0-2517 GCA_038248575.1 Burkholderiales bacterium
GGCCCGCTGTCTGACGAGGCAGCGCTGGTCGGCGCCATGCGCGATCTGGTTAACGCCAGCTTTCCCTGAGTTCGCCGGCGCTCGCGCTCGACCTGCCGACCATGGCCGAAGCTGAAGACGTCATCACCGACGCCGCCCGCCATACGACCGCCTACGTGCAGGCGCTGTGGCGCCGCCACCGCCCGCCGCCGACGACGCCGCAGACACCGCCCACCTGGCGCCTCGCCGACTACGCCCAGCGCATCGACCTCTTGCTCGTCGCCGTTTTCGCTCGCGCCTGGCCGCTGCGCAACGCCCAGCGGCCAGCGCCTGAAAGTCTGCTCGCGCGGCTCGCCAAGGCGCGCCATGGACCGCGCGTGCGCGTCGCGCTGCCGGCGACCGACGGCGTGCAGATCTGGCTGCCGGGAGAGCTCACCCTCGACGCCGAAAGCGCTGCGGCAGAGACCTACCGGCTGCTCGCGCTGCAGCAGGCGATGCGCGCCCGGCGCGGTAGCGCCGCACTGTGGGCACAGGCGCGCACGCCGCTCGAACGCGAGCTCGTGCTGCTGCTCGAAGCCGACGCCGCCGACGCCGACCTGGTGCGCACTCTGCCGGGCCTCGCCGAACCCTTACGCGCGCTGCGCGCCCGCGCGCTGGCCGGGCGGCCGCCGCTCGCGCGTTTTCCCGTTCCGCGGCGCGCGCTCGAAGAGGCTGTGCGCCAGAAACTCGCGCGCGCCCCCGATGCGGCGGTACAGTGCAGCGCAGAAGCGTCGCTGGAACGCGCGCGCGCCTGGGCGGCAACGCTCGCCGGTGGCGGCGACCCGTGTGCAATGATTCTGTTCAAAGATGTGTGGACCGGCGAGTTGCGTGCGCCGCCGGCGCCGAGCGCGCCCGCCCGCGTCGCCGGCGAACCGCCGCTGCCCGGCGAGCGCGCCGCGCGCAGCGCCCGCCTGGCGCGCACGCCGCGCGTGCGCGAGGCGGCGGCGGACGAGGATGACGCCGGGCCCGGCGCCTGGATGGTGCAGACCTCGCAGCCGTACGAAACCGCCGCCGACGCGATGGGCCTGCAGCGGCCGACCGACCGCGACGTCGATACCGCGGCCGAGGATTTCGCCGAGGACCTCTCGGATCTTGCCGAAGCGCGGCAGATCGCCACGCCGGGACAAGCGAGCGAGGTGCTGCTCTCCGACGAGCCACCCGAAACCTCGGCGCAGCGCTCGCCACAGCCGGCCGCAGCAAACGCCGCGGGGGTCCCCGTGTTCGACTATCCGGAATGGGACTATTCGGCAGCCGCCTACCGGCAGCCCGGCGCGCGCGTGCGTGTCATGCCGGCGGAAAGCGGCGACCCGGCCTGGGTGCGGGCGACGCTGGCCGAACACCGCGCCCTGCTGGCCAGCGTGCGGCGCGGCTTCGAACTGCTTAAGGCCGAGCGCGTCACCCTACGCCGCCAGCTCGACGGTGACGACATCGACCTCGAAGCGCTGGTCGAGGCGCGCGCTGATTTTACTGCCGGCCTGCCGCTCTCGCAGGCGGTGTACCGGGCGACGCGGCCGGCGCGTCGTTCGCTGGCGATCACCCTGCTCGTCGATATCAGCGGCTCGACCGACAGCTGGGTGAGCGCCGGGCGGCGCGTCATCGACGTTGAGCGCGAAGCGTTGCTGCTTGTCTGCCTGGCGCTCGAAGGCCTGCGCGAAGCCTACTGCGTACTCGGTTTTTCGGGACAGGGGGCGCGTGGCGTCAGCGTGCGCGAACTCAAGCGCTTCGACGAGCCCTATTCCGAGGCCGTCGCGCTACGCATCGCGGCGCTCGAACCCGAGCACTACACGCGCGCTGGCGCCGCGCTGCGTCACGCCGCTGCCGGGCTGATGCAACAGGCGGTGCGCCACCGGCTGCTTTTGCTGCTTTCGGACGGGAAGCCCAACGACGACGATGACTACGAGGGCCGCTACGGCGTCGAAGACCTGCGCCAGGCCGTCATCGAGGCGCGGCTACAGGGCATCAGCCCGTTCTGCCTGACCATCGACCGCTCGGCATCAAGCTATCTCGCCCGTATCTTCGGCGCCCATCATTACGCGCTGCTGCGCGAACCCGACCGCCTCGCTGCCGCCCTGCTCGCCTGGCTGCGCCGCCTCGTGCTGCACTGAGGCGGGCTGGCCGCAGTGCCGAGCGGGCCGTCGACGCTGCGCCGGGGCGAGGACTTCAAGGTACAATCCGTCCCCGTCAAAAGCGCGGTGAGCAGGCGAAAAAAAATCCGCGCGCAGCGGGTGTCGGGGATGCTGGAGAAGCGCTGTACTGGTGCCCCGAGCCAGAGTCGAACTGGCACGCCTTGCGGCGCGGGATTTTGAGTCCCGTGCGTCTACCGATTCCGCCATCGGGGCAACGCTTCTTCACACTTCAGGTAACGACAATGCTTTTGAAATCCGCTGCGCCAAGCCCTTGCGCCATCCCGGCCGCGGCGCGCCGAGGGCGAACCGCAGAGCGGCGAATTATCGTCGATTCGACGCCGGCCGACAAGCCGCCGCACAGAGAATCATCGCA
>JBBRXI010000396.1:0-2501 GCA_038248575.1 Burkholderiales bacterium
AGCGATACGCGGCGTTGAGAACTTTACCCGGCTCGGGCTGGAAACGCGCGCCGATCGAATAGCGCTGAAGTCTTTGCTCACTCGGCGTGTATTGCAGCGCCGTATCGAGATAGACGCGCGGCAGGATCTGGCCGCTGAAGGCAGCGAGCATATCGGATTTGTCCCACTTGTCGTCTTCGGTCGAAACGGCCGTGCCCGACAGGCTCACCCGGTTGCGCGTGAAGTAGAAGCGCTGGCCGAGCATCGCACGCATGATCTCGTTGCCGGACGACGGTTCGATCAGGCGCGTCGTCGCCACCGCGGTCAGCTGGTTGGCGTTGTTGATCCGATCCCAGCCGACGAACTGGTTTTCGGAGAAGATCTGCGCGAAGTTGAAATCGGCGAGGCCGGTATCGAAGATCGGGATATTGTCCTGATTGCGGTACGGGATATTCAGGTAGTAAAGACGCGGCTCGAGCGTCTGCACGTAATCCTTGCCAAACCAGTTGCTCGCGCGCTCGAAGGTCATCCCGGCATCGACGCTGGCGATCGGCAGCGTGCTCGTCAGCGTATCGGGCACCCCCTGCGCCTGACCGGCGAGCGCGTAATGGCGGACGTTAAGGCCAAGCTTGGGCGTGATGTACCAGCCGGGCTTTACGTAGGGCAGGCTGATTTGTGGATAGAGCACGGTACGCTGTCCGTCTGGCCCCTGGAGTTTGACGCCGGCTAGCGTTTGTCCCGGCTTCACGAAGTTGGTGTACTGCCCCATGAAAAGCGCGTCGGTCTTGAAGAGATCGTAACTGCGCGCGTTGAAGGAGAGTTGCGGCAGCGTCCGGTAAGGCTCCGGATTGGGGTTTTTTGGATCGGGCTGCAGCGTCTGGTAATTGAGGACATTGGCGCTCGCGTCCCACCAGCCGCGGCCGTAGCTGAACATCGCCTGTTGCGTCAGGTTAACCAGCGAAGTCTTGGCAATGCTGCTTGACAGGTCGGTGAAGTAACGATCGTCCGAAACCTTGTTGTAATTGATCTGGCCGGTCAGGCCGTTGGCCATCGTCTGCAGATGCTGCAGCGACATGGCGTAGCGGTTGTCGCCGTCGCGCAGCTTGTCGCCCGGCAGCACGTCGACGCTCGCCTTGCCCTGATACAGGCCGCCATAAGCGGTATTGAGATAGCGAAACTCGTTATTGACCTGCATGCCGCGTTTAGTCATCAGGCGCGGCGAAATCGTCGCATCCATATTGGGCGCGATATTCCAGTAATACGGTTGCGTAAATTCAAGGCCGCTGTCGGTGCTGGTGCCAAAGGTCGGCGAAAGAAAACCCGACTTGCGTTCGCGGTTGAGCGAAAACGAGAGCCACGGCGTATAGAGGATCGGCACGCCCTTGAAATAGATCGTCCCGTTACGACCCTCGGCGACTTCACGGTCGTAATCGAGGCGCAGTTCGCTCGTTTTCGCATACCAGTCGACGTCGTCGGGCGTACAGGTGGTGTAGGTCGCGTCGGTCAGCCGCACCTTGTTTTCGCCTTCGAAATCGATGCGCTCGGCATGACCATAGGCCTGTGTCATAGTGCGCACAGGCTTCGTCGATTCCTTGAACGTCGTCTGACCCGGCTTGATGGCGAGCAGACGGGGCGTGGCAAAGCCCGAGCTGAACCAGCCGCTGCCGACTTGCTGCCCGGCCGCGCTCTCGGCGAAGGCCTTGTCGGCAGCGGCCTGCGTACCGGCACGCGGCTGGCGCTTGAGCGTGTAGGTAGGCTGATCAAAGTAGCCGATCTCTGCCTCGATCTTGAGGCGCATTTTCGGCCCGGTCACCAGGTCCTCATTCTGCGCCAGGCGGACATTGCCTTCGGCTTCAATCTCATCGTCGATCGGCCAGTACGTCATCCGGTCGGCGTCAAGGACCGTGCCGACCTTGCGCAGTTCGGCGTCGCCTTCGGCGACCACTTCGCGGTCGACCAACCCGGAAATACGCTGCGCACTGAGAAACGCCGGTCGCGGTTCGGCGCTGTCCTTGGGCAGCGGCACCATCCCTTGTGCCGCGCGCAAGACGAGCGCCGGCGAGGCGTCGGGCACTTCATCGTCGTCACGCGGACCGCTTGCGGCGACGGCCGGTGGCACGCTACTCACGGCCGGGGGCGTGCCGGCCAATGGCAGCGAAACAGAGGCCTGTCGCGGTGCGGTCGCTGCCGCCGAGGCCGAAGCGGTGTCGGCGACCGGCGGCAAACCGAGCAGCGCCGGATCGACACGCAAGGGCGTCATGGACGATACGCGGGGACTCGCCGACGGCGCGCGCGCTAGCGCGATCGGCGCGATCGGCACGGGCGCTGCGGCAGCCGGTCGCGCCGGGGTCGGCGGCGGGCTCGGCTCTTGCGGCCGCGGCGCTGGCACGGTTGGCGTGCGCGGCGCGGCAAACGCAGCGGCGGGCGCTGGCGACGGCGCGGTAGCCGCAGCCGGTGGCGCAGCCGGTGGCGCGGCTGGCGGCGCATCTCGGAGTCCGCCGACCGGTGGGCTGGCGGCTGGC